>CAVIQY010000014.1:0-3179 GCA_963645035.1 bacterium
ATAAATTGCCAAACATCAGTGGTAATGCGAATAACAATATATTTTTCGTGACTGGGCCTTGGGTTAAATCCTTTTCCATTAACCAATCACTCCTTTATTTGCATTTTTAATCGTAGGTGTAATTGTTTTATCTTCATCAAATAAATGTGTTCCAGAATATTTCTTTGTTTCTAACGCGATCACTTTGTGTAGTAAAAGAACCGCAATAATATTTGGTATTGCCATTAGACCATTCATAAAATCCGCAAAATCCCATATCACATCAAGAGAGACAATTGCTCCAACAAATACGCCAACAATCCATAAAATCTTATATGGAAGAATCGCTTTTTCACCAAATAAGTAAATGGAACATCTTTCGCCATAATAGTACCAACCAAGAATGGTGGAGAATGCAAAAGTAATTAAGCCAGTAATTAAGATAGGACTAGCATTAATTGGTAGTGAAGAAAATGCTTGTGTGGATAGTAATGCGCCATTACCACTTAAGGCATCGATTTCAGGATAGCGAATAATACAAGAAACGATAACTAGACCGGATAATAAACAGATAATTACTGTATCCCAAAATGTACCTGTCATTGATACTAGTGCTTGTTGTTTAGGATTTTTAGTTTTGGCGGCAGATGCAATTAATGGGGCAGAACCCATACCTGATTCATTAGAAAATAGTCCTCTAGCAAATCCATATCTACAACAAGTGGATATGGTAGTTCCAATAAAACCGCCAGATATCGCTTCAGGATGAAACGCTGCAGAAAGTATAGTTGTGATTGTACTAGGAATATATGCATAGTTCATGATGAGTATTGCAATACAACCTAAGATATAAAAGCCAGCCATAAAAGGGACGAGTTTCTCTGCAACTTTAGCGATACTTTTAATCCCATTTAAGATAACTAGAATAACGATAATTGTTAATACGATTGCAGTAAGTAGTGGTGAAATACCAAAGTTTTCATTTAAGTTTTGAGCAACACTATTAGATTGCACCATACATCCAATACCTAAACCACAAATTGAGGTTAAAAAAGCAAAAATGATGCCAAGCCATTTCATGTTTAGTCCTCGATCTAAAGCATACATTGCGCCACCAATCATTGTGCCATTTTCACTTTTAACGCGATATTTAAGTGCGATTAATGTTTCAGCGTATTTTGTGGCCATACCAAAAATACCTGTAATCCACATCCAAAATACAGCACCAGGACCACCTAGAGCGATAGCTGTACCAACACCAATGATATTGCCTGTTCCAATTGTTGAAGATAAAGCTGTAGTTAATGCGGCAAATTGTGATATATCTCCAGAATCATCATCACTTTTTGATAAAGATAGTTTGATGCCTTTAAATAGATCTTTTTGAATAAAACCAGTACGTATGGTCATAAAGATATGTGTACCAATCAATAATAAAATTAATGGCCATCCCCAAAGCAGAGTGTCCAAAGTGTGTATTAAATTCCCCATAATGAAAACCTCATGACGCTATTATACTATTTGATGTGCATCATTAATATAAATGATTTTATCCGCAATCTTTTTAGCGAATGTTTCATCATGTGTAGTAATAATCATTGTTTTAGATGTCTTTTTTAATTCGAGGATTAAGTTTGTTAAGAAGTCTTGAGATTTCTTATCTAATGATGCGATAGGCTCGTCTAAGACTAAGATACTAGGATTCATAGATAATATACAAGCGATGGTGACTTTTCTTTTTTCACCACCAGATAATTCATAAGGACTTCTATTTCTTAAATGTTGTATTTCTAATAAATCACATACATCATTTACGCGTTGGGACACTTCTTCCTTTGTTAAACCCATTTGACTAGGTCCAAAGGTGATTTCTTCATTTACATTTGGGCAAAAAAGTTGCGCATCTGCATTTTGAAAGATAAAACCAATCTTTTGATGAAATGCTTTGGACGCTTGATGATCATCTAATAATTTCTTTGTAATCTTTACGCCATCTAATTCATATGACCCACTATTAGGGTAAAGTAAGCCATTAATAATCTTTAATAATGTACTTTTTCCACAACCATTATTCCCCATGATGACATAGCACAAACCATCTTCGATTTTTAGATTGATGTCATCTAGTGCTGTAATATCATGATATGCATAACAAATATGTTCTAATTTAATCATAATCCCTCATAAGATAAGAAATAATCCTATCTCTAAAACAATAACTATCATACATAGATAATCAAATAGAGTAAATTGATTTTGTGTAGAGGAAGAATATTCACCAGTAAAGCCACGACATTTCATCGCATCGAGCATTTCTTCTGATTCATGTTTTCCTTTGATAAAAAGATTACCAACAATACTTGTTAGTGCTTTATCTTTTTGTTTTAGTTTGCCAATGACTCTACATTTTAAACAAATTAACATTTCTTCAGAGATTTTAGAAAATAAAACAATATATTTAATCGTGATATCTAAGATATAAATAAATAGATTCGACACTTTGTAATTTCTAAATGCAGAAGTAATCGAACTAGTATCATAAATCGTATTAAATAAAGAAACACATGTAACAGAAATAAATATTTTAATGATTAAAAAAACAAAAGGGTAAAGACCATTCATGAATAAACTTGGTAATAAGATTACACAAGAAAATAGTAATGCTTTAAGACTATTAGATAAAATTGTGGATACGATATCTGCTTCAAATAAAGCTAAACGTAAAATAAGTAATGCAAGTATCGCATAAACATATAAGACAGTCTTAGATAAAGATACCGTTAAGATGGTAACAAAGATAAGGAGTAAAGTGAGCGAAGGATTAACTTTAGCTTGATAGCTAGATTTTGTATTAAATCGTTTTAAAGTAGCGCCCATATTTAAAATCGTTCGATCAACAAAGACAGAACGATCTTTTACAGGTTGATAATTTTCACTTTCTTTCATCCAATCTGGTACAGACATTAAATAGCCTTCTTCTTTTGTTTGTTAAAACATAATTTGAATACAAGAATTAATATACCTACACCTAAAATGGCACTTAGATAATAGCCTAGAGTACTAGATAAACCAGTAACAGAATAATCAGGTAATAATGATTCTAAGCTAAATCCATTTAATATACCTTGAGGAACGTAACCTAACATACTTTCTAATTCTTCATTTCCCCATTCTCCCCAAGCCGTACCACTAGCAAGTAA
>CAVIQY010000014.1:3414-6725 GCA_963645035.1 bacterium
AATAGATATGGTTGAACACCAAATTCAATAGCGGCTAGTAATGCGGCAACGTTTAGTCCAATATAAGATGCGATAGCCCCATTTAGTACTTTTTTAGAATTAGTACAATTTTCTTTTGTTAAAGATGTATAAATGAAATAGCTAAGATAAGGAATAACAAAAGCCATATTGAAGCAGTTCGCTCCAAAGGATAGTATTCCACCATCCCCAAATAATACCGCTTGTAATAGCAAGGCAGCACTCATACATAAGCACGCCGCATCTGGGCCAAGTAATATTGCAAGTAAAGCAGCACCTGTTGCGTGACCTGTAGTACCACCAACCATAGGGACATTAAACATCATAGCAATAAAGCTAAATGCAGCACCTACTCCTAGTAATGGTAGTTTTTCTTTAGGTAATTCTGTTTTTACCTTCTTTGTGGCATGTACCCAAACAGGTACCATTGCGACAGTAAATACGCCACAAGTCGATGGCGATAAATAATTCTCTGGAATATGCATAATAAAAGACCTCTATTACTAGTATTATAGAAGTCTTCATTTTGTGTTTTAAGCCCCATGGGGGTTATAAACTAAACTTTTTCATCGCTTCTTTAAATGAATCTAGTGCTTTTGTGTCACCATCTTCTAAGGCATGCACAATACAATGATCCATATGTTCATTCATAATGTCTTTGCCTAATGAGATGATTGCGCCTTTACATGCAGAAAGTTGAATCAAGACATCGGAACAATCTTCATCATTTTCAATCATATTCTTTACTTTTTCTAAGTGACCAATAATTCTAGATATGCGATTGACTTGTCTTTTCTTACTTTCAGCAGAGTGATAATGTTTGTGCTCTTGTGTCATAAATTTTTATGTATCTCTCGTAACCCCTCAACTTTATCACATAATTCTTTTACGGAGCAACTACCACAATCATTCACGACTAATCCTTTTAGCATATGATCAATTGTGTCTGTAATTTCTTTTTTGCGATTACCAATCTCTTTTAATTCTACAAATGCATCACAATCCCCAGTGATAAAGATTTCTTTTACAAAGTTAACATATGGTAACATCTTATACGCATGAATGTATGAAGAACCAATATCAGAAAAAGTATATTTTGATTGAAACTCTTTCGATACACGTATCTTTTCATGATTACCTGTTGCGGTTCTAAGCATGTAACCATTAGGAGAAACTCTATATTTAGTTAGTTTGATTCTTTCTAAAGAATCATATAGTTTTTCTCCTTCTAGTTTTTCATCTTTAATTTGTAACAAAGTAATACGACAAAAATTTACATCACGATTTAGTTCATTTAAATCTTTACCGATAAGAACTAGTTCATCTTGTGTGAGAATGTGACTAGTTGAAGTAAGTTCGTATGATAAGGATTCACAAAAGTTTCCACCTAGTTCAAAAGCACTTTCGTTAGAAAACACCATATTGTTTTTGGTGTTCTCTAAGCTTGAATCTTTTATTTCTAAATTGCGTTTTGATAATTTATCTAATATCGCACAAACTTCGTTTATTTCTGTGTCAAATAATTGCATTATAAGTGACGATCTCTTTTCTGCTTTTCTTGTAGTTTTTGGATTGGCTCTTGAAGAGCAGCGGTGAGCTTCATATCTAAGTTAAAGAAATAAATAATAAATGTTACGCCAAAGAAAATCACTAGAATAATGAGAATCACTTTTAGAATATGTAATAACGTTCCCATATTACGCAGCTAATCCTTTCTTTCTCGCAAATTCAGCAGCTCCTAAAGCACCAATTAATTGAGGATCAATTGGTAAATCAATGACTTTCAGATTTAATACTTGTTCAATGGCAGCTTTTAGACCATCGTTCTTAGCACATCCACCAGTTAAAGTAATCTTATCTGTAGCACCAGCTTTTTTAGCCATAACGAAACATCTTTTAGCGACAGATAATTCGATACCAGCTGCGATTTCATCAGTTGGTTTACCTTCACCAACAAGAGAGATAACTTCACTTTCCGCAAATACTGTACATTGTGATGTAATTGGAATAATGTTTTTCGCTTTTAGAGATAGTTTAGAGAAATCATCTAAGCTAAGTTCAAACGCTCTAGCCATAGCTTCAAAGAATCTACCAGTTCCAGCAGCACATTTATCATTCATCGCAAAGTTTAATACCGTTCCATCTGTATCTACGGCAATACCTTTAACGTCTTGTCCACCAATATCAATAATAGCTTTTACACTAGGATCTGCGACATGTACGCCCATAGCGTGACAAGAAATTTCAGATATATTTTCATCCGCAAAAGGAACTTTATTTCTACCATATCCTGTACCAACTAAATAAGCTAAATCTTGAGGACTATTTAAGTCATCAACTTTTGCGATTGCTTTATCTAGTGCTTCTTGACAAGAAACGACTGTATTAATCTTAGAACGAATTGTTACATCAGAAACAACTTTACCTGTTTCATCTACGATAATGCACTTTGTATAAGTACTACCAGAATCACATCCACCAAAATATTTCATCTTTTTTTACCATGACCTTTCATCATCTAATACTTCTAGAGAAGGATCGATAGGTTCTTCTCTCATTACTGTACGCATATATTTATTCACTTGATCTCTAATTGCTTGTCTATTTGTAATACGTGGATCAAATAGATCGTGATTTACCCAAATGAGGTGAATTCCTTTCGCACGAGCTTTTTCTTCAAATTGACCATGCATACCATCTAATGCTTTACATGCCATATGTTCCCAAAGGATAACGACATCAGCGTTAAATTCATCAACAATTTCCCATAGCTCATCAAGTAATACCTTATAGCCACCATGCGTTCTATTACGCATAATCATATTTTCAGTTAACCAAGCCATATCATAGATTGCTTTTTCCCTATTTTCAGGTGTATCTTCTTCAGCAATTAATTCTGTGTTAACCATGGATAACATATCAGTTAGAGGGATAATGCCCCAACAATTGACTAACCATACTAAGAAATCCATGTAGAAGTGAGATTGTACACCCCAAACAATGGCACGGTGACGATGTTCTTTGGCAACTTTTACTTTATTCTTATATCCTTCACGAGCGATTTCAGTAATCTTTTCGTCTGCTTTTCTAAATAAATCGACTTTACCACAAACTGCCATATAGTTTGTTTCAGTATAAAGGGCTAAGTTACCACCAACAACTTGAGGATATTCTGTCTTATTGATATCTAACCACTCTAAACGAGATTTAGTCGCAATATTAACACGTTTTGCACATTCAAAATAGTATTTCCAATCCCATTTTTCTCCAGTTTTTTCTTCAATAAATTTGAT
>CAVIQY010000014.1:6969-38291 GCA_963645035.1 bacterium
AAACCATATTCTTGAGCTACATCGATATAACGTTCTGCCGCATGTTGATTTAATAGAACAGATACATATACAGCTGGTGTTTCTCTACTTAACCCTTTTAATGTAGGGAAACCCATCATAACAGCTGTCATTTCGTTTTCATCTACTAATACAACTTTATCGGAGAAGGCTTTATCATTACCGATATTTCTATCTCCTCTAAATAAGGAATCTAATAATTTCGCAACATCATATACGATAATATCGAATTCTTCATGTAGGATACGAAGTTGTGGACCACGTAATCCTTGTGAGAAACGGTCAACCATCATCGGTACAGCGAGATAGTTTGACATCCATCTGTATCTAAAGAAGGCTTTTACATTTCTTGGTTTAATCATGAATCCTGCGAGTTGTTTCATGATATATAACCATCTTGAATAATCATATAGCGTATCTTTTAGACCACGCCATTCTCTTCTGTTTCTAACTTTTCCTTTGGTATAGAAAGAACCAAGTTGATCTTGTCCAAGTTCCTTAGCCATTTTTCTTTCCTCCCAATTTCTTGATTTCAATACTTTCTACAAATGCTTGTACTCTTGTACGGATTTGACCACTACCACCATTTGCGTATGGACGGTCGATTTGTAATACGGGATAACCATATTTTTCTCTTAAATCAACAGTACCAACCATTCTTTCATAAGCCCAAGGATCACAGAATTTCATTTGTTCATAAATGATGCCATCTGCTTTATATTCTTTTGCTAAATCTGCAACATATTTTCTTCTTCCTTGAATCTTATCTTGGTTCATCATTCTTGCACATTGGCAGTTATACATATAATTACGACATACTGCAGTTAATGGATCTTCTCCTTCATTAACGACAATTGGTGTTCTGCCAGGGAAGCTGCCATAACAGAAACGATCAGCACATACATATGCACCACTTTCTTCAATTGCCTTAATGACATCTAAGTCATCAATTTCAGAACCAACTACTTCGACTCTTACTTTAAATGGATTTTTATCATCAGGTTTACGTGTTTTTAATTCTTCTAATGTTTCTTCTAAGATAGGAATAACATCATCTTTTGGCATACTGTATGTTGCTAAACATAGAACATGAAACTCGTGACCTGTAATTGTTGGGTGATCTAATTTTCTAAAGTCACCAATTTCTCGAATTAAACGACATACTTTATTATGCTTTTCGATAGAATCAAGTATTGCTTGATCACTAATATCGATACCGAATTTTTCATGAAGTGGAGTGAGAATATGATTTTTACATTGTAAGACATATAGATTTAAACCATTATCATCAGCCTTCATTGGGATTTCCATGTTTTCATAGAAAAAATGATCTTTCTTCATGGTATGTAATAATTCCATATTTTCGACACAACGGTTAATCATGGAACAACCATCTGGAGCAATTAAGCAATCTAAGAAGTTATAGCCTCCTTCAATCGCTCTTTCTAATAACGCTCTAGTATATTCACATAGGAAATTTGTTAAGTAATATGTACCAATTTCCATTGAACCAGTACGTGGTGCTCTTAAACGAATAGAGAAAGCACCTTTAAGATTTAATAAAGGTTCAGGAACATTATCACAAACAGAAGCGATACATATATTTCCTTTTTCTTGACTAGATGCGACATAACTGTTTTCACTTTCTTCTAGCATCTTTTCAAGATCATACATGTGTTTTAAATCTCTCATACAATGATCCCCATTTCTTTTAAGGCAACTAATGCACCTTGATAAATATGTGTGTCTTTAGGTATATCTAAGATTGATTTACCTTGAATATCAAATTCTTGTATAGTCGCATCATCACGAATTGTAGATAGTAGTTTAATGTCTCCTAAATCTAACTTTGAAACGATATCTGGATTAGATACACGGTTTAAAATTAAACCTGTTTGTTCTGCCATAACTAATTCTTTTGCGACATGGTCAATTGTTTTTACTACATCTAATCCTTTTTTAGAAGCGTCACTGACATAAACTAAGTGGTTTACTTTTTCCATTACACGACGATTGATTTGTTCAATTCCTGCTTCACCATCAATCACAACATAATCGAAGTGATCCGCAACCATTGTGATTAAGTCACGTAAATAGTCATTTACCGAACAATAACAACCACTTGATTCAGGTCTACCGATAGCTAAGAAAGAAAAAGTATTTGTTTCAACAAGTTTATCGAAGATTTCATCTTTCGCTTCATGTAACATAACAAGTGCATCTTCGTCTTTTCTTTGATCGGCAAGTTTTATAAATTCTTCTCTTATATCATTAATTGTGCCATTTTCTGTTACACCTAGTGCAGTAGCTAGTCCTACAGAAGGGTCTCCATCAATAGCGAGTATCTTTTTGTCAGGATAAGTTTCACTTAAAATCTTTACCATCACTGCAGATAGTGAAGTTTTCCCAACACCGCCCTTACCGCAAAGGGCAATGATTTTATTATCCATGTTATTCTCTCCTCCAATGAAATAACTACATCTATTATAGGCTTTTAGTTTGCTAATTCACAAACAAAATCAACAAATTCACGAAAAATATGCAAAAAATATTTTGAAACACTGTTGACACATAGTACTATGCGACATATAGTATTATGCATAAGGAGGTACATATGGAGACCCAATTAAAAAGAGGAAGTTTAGATGTGTGTGTTTTAACTTCATTGTTAAAACAAGATTCCTACGGTTATCAGATAATTAAAGATTTAAAGGATGTGATTGAAATATCTGAATCGACGTTATATCCGATACTAAAACGATTAGAAAAGAATGGATATCTTACGACGTATACGGTGGAACATTCAGGAAGACTTAGAAAAATGTATCGTATATCCAAAGAAGGTACAGAAAGGATTATGGAGTATTTAGAGGATTTTAAAGAATTAATGAAAGTATATGAATATATAGAAAGAGAGACGAGATGATGAATAACTTTTTAGATGAACTACAAGAATTATTAGTGAAGAACCATAGTGAAGATATCCATGAGACAATTGCTTATTTTAGAGAGTATATCGAAGATAAGAAAGAAGCTGGAGAAAAAGAAGAAGACATTTTAAATGAACTAGGAAATCCTACAGATATTGTTTCAGAACTATTAGGGAAAAAGATTACTAAAAATAATATTCAAGGATTAATTTTTAATATAGACGTGGATGTGAAAAGCTATGACATTAAGATTGTTACAGATGATGTGACAGAAGTGTTTGTAGAAAAAGAAGATAGTGAAGATGTACTTGTAGAAACAAAAGACAATACTTTATTCATTAAGCAATTAAATGAGAAAGAAAAATCATTTGTGTTTAATCACCGTTCTCAAGTAATCAAAGTAAAACTACCTGTAGAAACACATTTAGATGAAGTAAAAGTTGTTAGTGCTTCAGGAGATTTAGAAATAGAAGGTGACTTGTACATTGAAAATGTGAAAGTTAGAAGTTTATCTGGCGACATAGAACTACAGGAAGTAGAAATTAATGAACTAAGTCTTAACGCAAAATCTGGGGACATCGATATTCATGATAGCCGTATAAATCATGCGAAAATTCAAGCAACTTCGGGAGATATTAACTTACAAGACGATACGATAGATACATGTGAGATTGATGTAACATCTGGAGATATCGATATTGATGATTTAGAAATAAATGATTTAAACGCAAAAACTTTATCAGGAGATGTAAATTTAAGTCTTGTGGGTGAAGCGAGTGAATATACAATAGAAGAAAATCATAAGACATATGGTAATGGGGAAAAGAATATTAAAGTATCAACATTATCAGGAGATATTGATATAGATTTCTAATATAAAAAGCCGATGAATTCTATTAAAACAAAATAGAACTATCGGCTTTTCTTTTGCGTAACAATTCAATGTAGTGGTTTTATCTACTATCATTATTCCATAAAATGAGTGGAATCATCGCTTCTTCTTCAAGGCCACCAGCGTGATCGCCACCTTTTCTTTTTTCGTGACTTTTATTTGGTTTATAAGACAAAGATAAGTTGCTAGTGGCTATAGCTAAATAATCACCTATAAATTCTTCAAGGCGAGGATGATTTTGACACGTACCAAATATATTCTTTTGAAGGACTTCATCGTGAGTATATAGGGTAAATTTATCACCAAATAGTTGATTGAATTCACGAACAAATTCTTCTTGTTTATTTTCTTTAATATAGAAAGCAATTGTTCTAGGCTCTAATGCTGGAAAACGAGCAAATGTATCACAAAGAGTAGGATAGTCATCTAAATATTGTATTTCAACATCAATTTGAGAATGATCTGCTAAAAGAATTAGACCTGTATCACTAGGTAATTCATATGCAAAGTCATTTACTTTTTGTTCTAGTTCTAAAACAAGCTTTTTTGTTTTAGAAGAATTTGTACCTGACTTATGCATTAATGTATCTAATTCATCATAGTAAGCATAAATATATTGATATTGTGGACTAAGAGTCAGAATGTGATTTAACAAATCAGAAAAATCTTTAGAAGGGTTCAGTTTACTCCAACTAGGCCAAATAGAAGTACTAAATCTGAAAAATCTTTAGAAGGGTTAAGTTTACTCCAACTAGGCCAAATGGAAGTGCAATCTTTTTCTTCATCTAAGAACGATACAGGTAAAGTTTTGTTGATAAATCCTGGATAACTAGAATCTTTATATTGTGATTTATCCATAAATAAAATGATATTGTCATCGATTTCTTTAAAATATTCATTCCATCCTAAGTATCCTAATTCATTAGGGTATTTTCCTACTCTTAAGGAAGTCGTGGCTGCAGAAGTGGTTGGTGGAAAAACGGTAGTTAACTCTGCTTTCATATTTGATAAGAAAAAGCCATTAGGATCACAATGTTTCTTGATAATTGATGAGCCTAACGCATCAATTAGTAAAACAACGACATGTTTAAATTGATTCTTGTTTAACCAATCTAATACAATCCGATTAGGTGAGTGATATACCTCTTTTTGTAAATATTCTCTAATGGCGTTATTTACACCAACAATTTCTCCATATTGATTCATTTGTTTATACCTCACTAACATCATAAATCACTTTTGTTGACAAAAGGAAAAAAAGGACTAATTTATATAAGTGTTAAAAGTATTAGCGAGAAAGGAGAGCTTATGGTAGTAGTAATGAATAGATGTTGTTGCTGTTGTATGAAGATGAGCTCCCACTCGATTTGTAGAGAGTTGTTTTAAACACAGCTATTTTAAAATTCGATGATTGACTGGGAGTAGAAAGGATTACTTCCAGTTTTTTTATGCTAGTACTTGAAACAAATAATATAGAGGAGAAAACAAAAATGAATAACATTAAAACATCAGTTACAGAACTTGTTGGTAAAACACCATTATTAGAACTTACACACATTGAAGAAAAATATGATCTAAAAGCAAAACTAGTCGCAAAGCTAGAATATTTCAATGCGACAGGAAGTGTGAAAGACCGTGTTGCAAAAGCCATGATTGAAGATGCAGAAGAAAAAGGAATCTTAAAGAGTGGCTCTACAATTATTGAACCTACTTCTGGTAATACAGGTATTGGTTTAGCTGCGATTGGTACAAGCAAAGGTTATAGAGTCATTATTGTTATGCCAGATACAATGTCTATTGAAAGACGTAAATTAATGAAAGCTTATGGTGCTGAACTTGTATTATCAGATGGTAGTAAAGGAATGAAGGGAGCAATTGAAAAAGCAAATGAATTAGCTAGCACAATTGATAACTCTTGGATTGCAGGACAATTTGATAATCCTGCAAATGCGTTAGCTCATTATAAGACAACAGGTCCTGAAATTTATGAAGATACAGATGGAAAGGTAGATTACTTTGTGGCTGGTGTAGGAACTGGTGGAACTATTACTGGTGTAGGTAAATACCTAAAAGAGAAAAATGCTAACACAAAGGTTATCGCTGTAGAACCAGATTCTAGTGCTGTATTATCTGGCGAAAAGTCAGGTGCACATAAGATTCAAGGTATTGGTGCAGGATTTATTCCAAAGGTATTAGATACAACAATCTATGACGAAATTGTTAGAGTAAAGAATGAAGATGCATTTGCAACAGGACAATTAATTAGTCATACAGAAGGCGTTTTAGTTGGTATTTCTTCTGGTGCAGCTTTATGGGCAGCGATTGAACTAGCAAAAAAAGAAGAAAACAAAGATAAAGTCATTGTTGTATTATTACCAGATAGTGGTGACCGTTATTTATCTACACCATTATTAGGTGAATAATATGGATTCAATAAATCAAATTAAAGAAGAATTAGCTAGAATAGATACTTTAGAAAACGAAAAAAGAAATTTACCAGATCGATCACAAGTCGTATCAATCATTAAACTAGTACATGTAGTTTTATTCCCTAATTATTATCATTATTCTAATTATTCATTAGATGAAGCTTGGGATAATTTAGTGAAGAATCTAAATGATGCGGTAGAGATTAGTCTTGATCAAAATGAAACAAATCTAAATACAAAAGAAGTAGTAGATAGTTTTATTTCTTCTTTACCTGAAATCAAACGAATATTATTAACCGATTTACAAAGTATATATGATGGTGATCCTGCTGCGAAAACAAAAGCAGAAATCTTATTATGCTATCCAGGATTTTACGCCATTTCTATCTATCGTATGGCTCATGTTCTATATACACTAGGCATTCCTTATATTCCTAGAATCATGACGGAATTTGCACATGAGAAGACAGGTATAGATATTAACCCTGGAGCAACAATAGGAGAAAGCTTCTGCATTGATCATGGTACAGGTATTGTTATTGGAGAAACAGCAGTAATTGGACATCATGTAAAGTTGTATCAAGGTGTAACAATAGGCGCAAAAAGCTTTGATCTAGATGAAAATGGTAATCCTAAAAAGAATGGAAAGAGACATCCTAATATTGGTAATCATGTAGTGATCTATGCAAATGCAACTATTCTTGGTGGTGATACTACAATTGGTGAAAATAGTATTATAGGTGGTAATACTTGGTTAATTCATTCTGTACCTGCTAACTCTAAGATATATTATCGATAAAGGGTGACATATCAATAAAAAAACTAGATAATAAGATTACATATTTGGAGAATGAAATGAAGAATATATTTGTAAAAAATATTCAATGGGTGATTTGCTTTATTTGTGTAATCTTATTTCTTTTATTGTTAAAAGATGTATTTGCTAAGGAAATTCTACAAATAGATGTGATTGGATACCAGCTCGTCTCTTCCTATTTAATAAGGGAGAAAACAATTCCTATAGCAAAAGCTATTACGTGGTTTGGCAGCGGTATCTGTATGAGTTCTATTACAGCGATGATTTTCTTTTTCTTAAAAAATAAAAGAATTGGATTCATGATTATCGCGGATTTAATCTTTGTGGCAGGATTCAATACATTATTAAAAGTTTTAATACAAAGACCTAGGCCAACAGAATTTAGACTTATTGAGGAGAAAGGCTATAGCTTTCCTTCAGCTCATTCTATGGCGAGTATGGCATTCTATGGATTACTTATCTACCTTATATATAAATATGTTACAAATATCTATTTAAAATGGATTTTAATTGTGATTCTATCCTTATTAATAATATCTATAGGAATTAGTAGAATTTATCTAGGTGTACATTATACAAGTGATGTATTAGCAGGATTTCTAATTTCCTTAGCTTATCTAATCTTATTTATTAGTGTGACAAGTAAATATATCTAGCCATCAATAGAATAATATTGGTGGTTTTCTTTTACAAAATATAAGCAAATTATTGATGTTCAGACACGAAAATGGGTCAAAAATGCCCGAAATGAAAAAAATTGAAAAATTTTTAAAAAAGTGCTTGCAATAGGCTTTTTTTAATAGTAGTATATTGAAGCACTTGCGTAGATGTGGGAGGTTGCCGGCACGCTGATAAGCGTTGTAATGATAACCGGGGAATTTCCACGGAGCAATCTGTTAAAGACAGAGTGAATATAAGGAGGAAAAATTCATGGCAAAAAATTCTGTAAGAATTCGTTTGAAGGCTTACGAGAACAGGAACTTAGATGCTGCTAGCAAGAAGATTGTTGAAACAGCAACTAGCCACGGTGCTAAAAAGATCGTTGGACCTGTTCCACTTCCAACAGAAAGAGAAGTAATCACAGTTCTACGTGCTGTACACAAGTACAAGGATTCTCGTGAACAATTCGAAATTCGCACACATAAGAGACTGATTGAAATCATCGGTCCTAGTGCAGAGACAATCGATGCATTAAGCAGACTTGATTTACCAAGCGGTGTTGACATCGAAATCAAGTTATAAGAAAGGAACCGGGTGATATTAAATGAAAGGTATTTTAGGACGTAAGCTCGGCATGACTCAAGTATTTACTATCGAAGGTGAACTAATTCCAGTTACAGTTATCGAAGTAAAACCTAATGTTGTGTTACAAAAGAAAACAAAAGAAGTTGATGGCTACGAAGCTCTTCAACTTGGCTACGAAGATGTATCAGTATATCGTAGCAATAAACCTGCTGTAGGTCACGCTGCTAAAGCTAATACAGCTCCAAAGAAGTACATCAGAGAAGTTAAAGCTGATGAACTATACAACACAGTTGAAGTTGGTGCTGAATTAAAAGCAGACGTATTCGCTGCAGGTGATGTAGTAGACGTTACAGGAACATCTAAAGGTAAAGGATATAGCGGACAAATCAAACGCAACAACGGTAAGATTGGTCCTAAATCTCATGGTTCTGGTCACCACCGTCACGTTGGCTCATTAGCTACTAACGGTCGTAACAACGGTGTCGTAAACAAGGGATTAGTACTTCCTGGACAAATGGGTGGTGTAACAACTACAAACCAAAACTTAACAGTTGTAAAAGTTGATACTGAAGAAGGATACATTCTTGTTAAAGGTAATGTACCAGGACCACGTAAAGGCTTAGTAATTGTTAAGACAACAGTTAAACCTGTTAAACAAGTTAAAGTTGATGAACTAGTTTCTTATAAGGGAACAAGTGTTCAAGAAGAACTTGAAAAAGTAAACGAAGCAATTAACGAAGAACTTGCTAAAGAAGCTGCTGAAAAAGAAGCTGCTGAAGCTGCTAAGAAAAAGGCTGCTAGCGAAGCTCGTAAGGCAAAGTAGAGGAGGTAAACAATGTCTAAGATTGATGTATACAATCAAGAAGCTAAAGTTGTTGGTTCAATCGAACTTTCTGATGAAGTATTCGGCATCGAACCAAATCAACAAGCTATGTATGATGCAGTCCTCGTCTACCAAGCTGGTTTAAGACAAGGTACTCATTCTACATTAACTAGATCATTTGTATCTGGTACAGGAAAGAAACCTTTCCGTCAAAAAGGTACAGGTAGAGCTCGTCAAGGTTCTACACGTGCTACTCAATGGAGACATGGTGCAATTGCATTTGGTCCACACCCACGTAAGTATGGTTACAAGTTAAACCGTAAAGTACGTCAATTAGCTCTTCGCAGTGCGTTAAGCGAAAAAGCTATGGAAAGCAATATGACAGTTGTTGAAAACTTGTCATTTGACTCTTTCAAAACAAAGAACACTATCGCATTAATGAAAGCATTTGCTTTCGACAGAAAGACATTATTCGTTGCTGATTCTAGCGAAGATTATGACAATGCATACATTTCTATGCGTAACATTCCAAACGCTCTATTAGTTAGTGTTACAGAATTAAACGTATACGACATCGTAAATGCAGATAAGATTGTCTTCACAAAGACAGCGGCTGAAAAAGCTGGGGAGGTATTTGCATAATGAATGCCCATGAAATTATTATCCGTCCAATCATCACTGAAAAGACAATGCGTCAAAACAGTGAGGACAACAAAGTTAGCTTCGAAGTAGCTAAAGGTGCTAACAAAACTACAGTAGCAATTGCTATTGAACAAATCTATGGATTCAAGCCTGAATCTGTTAACATCATGAACGTTCACCCAAAGAAAAAGAGAGTTGGACGTTATGTAGGAAAAACAAGTGCTGTTAGAAAAGCAATTGTTAAACTTCCTGAAGGAAAAGATATTACTCTTTTCAATGATGAAAACAAATAAGACATATTAAATATCGGAGGAACATCGCTATCTCCGGAAAACAAGCGAAAGGAAAGAAAAAGAAATGACAATCGTTAAGTACAAGCCAACGAGTAACGGACGTCGTAACATGAGCACTCTAAGCAGTGATCGTATTACAAAGACAACTCCTGAAAAAAGCCTCGTTGTAGCGAAAAACGGTAAAGGTGGTCGTGGTAACACAGGCCGCATTACTACACGTCATCAAGGCGGTGGCGCAAAACAAAAATATAGAATTATTGATTTCAAGAGAAACAAAGACAACATCGAAGGTGTTGTAGCAGCAATTGAATACGATCCAAATCGTAATGCAAATATTGCTCTAATCAACTATAGAGATGGTGAAAAACGTTACATCATCTGCCCACAAAACTTAAATGTAGGCATGAAGATCGTTAGCGGCGAAGCTGTTGATATTAAAGTTGGTAACGCAATGCAATTAAAGAATATCCCTGAAGGTACATTCGTTCATTGTGTTGAATTAACACCTGGTCGTGGCGGACAAATGGCAAGAGCTGCTGGTTGTTCTGCTCAAATCTTAGGTTTCGATGGACCATACGCAACATTACGTTTAAGTTCTGGCGAAATCCGTAAAGTATTAAATAACTGTCGTGCAACAGTTGGTATCGTAGGTAATGAAGATTACAACCTAATTAACTTCGGTAAAGCAGGTCGTTCTAGATGGATGGGCATCCGTCCTACAGTTCGTGGTTCTGCTATGAACCCAGTTGATCACCCTCATGGTGGTGGTGAAGGTAAGACACCAGTTGGACGTAAATCACCAATGACTCCTTGGGGTAAGAAAGCTATGGGTGTTAAGACTCGTAAGAAGAAAAAGGCATCTAATGCTCTTATCATGACAAGAAGAAACGGTAAATAACTGAAAGGAGAAATGTAAAATGTCAAGAAGTGTTAAAAAAGGACCTTTCTGTGATGAAAGCCTTATGAAAAAAGTTGACGCGCTAAATGCTGCTCACAAAAAAGAAGTTATCAAGACATGGTCACGTCGTTCAGTCATTTATCCTAGCTTTGTAGAACATACATTTGCTGTACATAACGGTAAAGAACATGTACCTGTTTATGTAACTGAAGATATGGTTGGCCATAAGTTAGGCGAATTCGTACTAACTCGTAAATATGGCGGACATGGCGACGATAAGGTCAGCAAGTAATGATGGAGGAGAAATAAGATGGATGTAAAAGCAACAGCGAAAACAGTTCGCTGCACTCCTCGCAAAACACGTTTGGTTTTAGACCTTATTCGTGGCAAGGATGTAGACGAAGCACTCGCAATTTTAAAATTCATGCCTAATCAGGCTGCTGTAGCTGTAAGCAAAGTCGTTAAGAGCGCTAAAGCAAATGCTACACATAACCATAACTTAGACGAATCTAAGTTATACATTAAGAGCTGCTATGCAGACGAAGGCGTTGTATTAAAGAGATTCATGCCTCGTGCAAAAGGCAACGCTGCTCAGATTTTGAAGAGAACTAGCCACATCACAGTAGTGGTTAGCGAAAGATAAGGGAGGAAGATCACGACATGGGACAAAAAGTTAGTCCAATTGGTATGAGAGTTGGCGTTATCCGTGACTGGGAATCCAGATGGTATGCTGACAAAGCTGATTTTGGAGATCTTCTAAACGAAGACATCAAAATCCGTAATTTCATGAACAAAGAACTTCATGATGCTTACATTTCCCGCGTTGAAATCGAACGTACAGGAAAGAAAGACTGCAAGGTTATCATTCGTTGTGCTAGACCTGGTGCAGTTGTAGGTAAGACTGAAGATGGAAAAGACCGTATCGAAGGTCTAAAAGCTAAACTTGTTAAATTAACAGGTGGCAAAAATATTAAGATTGAAGTTATCCAAATCGCAAATCCTGATTTAGATGCAACTATCGTTTCTAGAAAGATTTGTGAACAACTTGAACAACGTCAATCATTCCGTATTGCTCAAAAGAAGGCTATTCAACAAACAATGCGTTCTGGTGCTAAAGGAATTAAGACATTAGCTAGTGGCCGTTTAGGAGGAGCTGAAATCGCTCGTTCTGAAGGTTACTCACAAGGTGTAGTTCCTCTACATACATTACGTAGTGATATTGACTATGCAATTAATGAAGCACATACAACTTATGGTAAGCTAGGTGTTAAAGTTTGGATTTGCCGTGGTGAAGTATTACCTGGACAATGGGTTACTGAACCAGAAGCTCCAAACCGTCCTCAAAGAGACAACCGTCGTAATGGACGTGGTGGTAGAAACGATCGTAGAAACAATCGTCCAAACCGCAAGGCAGAAGGCGCTGCTCCTAAAGCTGAAGTAAGCGAAAAGAAAGCTGAAGGAGGTAATGAGTAATTATGTTAATGCCTAATAGAACTAAATATAGAAGACCTCATCGCCTAAGCTACGAAGGACGTGCTAAAGGTGGTCGTGAATTAGCATTTGGACAATATGGTCTAGTTGCTGATGAAGGTGCATATATCAGCTCTAATCAATTAGAAGCTGCCCGTGTTGCTATGACACGTTATATGGACCGTGGCGGTAAAGTTTGGATCAAGGTATTCCCTCAATTAGCTAAAACTAAGAAACCTCTAGAAGTACGTATGGGTTCTGGTAAAGGTGCTCCTGATCATTGGGTAGCTGTCGTACAAAAAGGAAGAATTTTGTTCGAAATCGCGGGTGTTGATGAAGCAACTGCTCGTGAAGCTCTACGCCTTGGCGCTAACAAGCTATGCGTTAAAACCCGTTTTGTTAAGAAAGAAGAGGGTAAATAAGCATGAACGTTAAAGAAATTAGAGATATGAGCAACGAAGAACTTGTAAAAGAAGTTGCTGCATTAAATGAAGAACTATATGGTCTTCGCTTCCAACAAGCTACTGGTGGATTAGAAAATCCAGCACACATGAAGGAAGTTAAAAAGACTATCGCAAGAATTAAAACAGTTATCACAGAGCGTGAAAACGCAAAGAGTGAGTAAGGGAGGCTAGTAAGATGGAAGAAAGAAATACCCGTAAGGTACTTCGCGGCGTAGTTGTATCTGACAAAATGGATAAAACAATCGTTGTCGAAATCGATACTACAAAGAGTCATCCTTTATATGGAAGACAAGTTAAATTTTCCAATAAATTTAAAGCTCATGACGAGAACAATGAAGCTAAAGTCGGTGATACAGTAGAGATCATGGAAACAAGACCTCTATCAAAAGACAAGCATTTCCGTCTCGTTAAGATTGTAGAAAAAGCAGTAATTCTGTAAGCGGAAGGAGAAAGTCATGATTCAAAATGAAAGCAGATTAAAAGTTGCTGACAATACTGGTGCTAAAGAATTACTAGTTATCCGCTGTCTTGGAGGCAGTAAACGTAAGTCAGCTAACATTGGCGATATCGTTGTTTGTGCTGTTAAATCCGCTATTCCTAACGGAAGCGTAAAACAAGGCCAAGTTGTTAAGTGCGTAATCGTTCGTACAACATATGGTCTACGCCGTGACAATGGTAGTTATATTAAATTTGATGAAAATGCTGCGGTTATCATTAAGGAAGATGGTACACCACAAGGAACACGTATTTTCGGTCCTGTAGCAAGAGAACTTCGTGACAAAGGTTACATGAAGATAGTTTCTCTAGCTCCAGAAGTTCTATAAGGAGGTCGCATACATGAAGATTAAAACAGGCGATACAGTTAAGGTCATCAGCGGCCACTACAAAGGAACTGTTGGTACAGTAAAGGCCGTTTCTCCAAAAACAAATAAAGTTATTGTTGAAGGAGTTAACCTTGTAAAGAAAGCATTAAAACCTACTCAAGCAAATCCAGATGGTGGCATCGTTGAACACGAAGCTGGTATTGATGCAAGTAACGTTATGATCTATGACGAAAAAGCAAAAGTAGCTGGAAGAGTTGGTTACTCAGTTGATAAGAACGGTAACAAAGTTCGTGTCAACAAGAAAACAGGAAAAGAAGTTAAGGAGGCTAAGAAATAATGAATCGTTTATTACAAAAATATAATGAGACAGTTAAGCCTTCTCTAATGAAAGAATTCAATTATTCAAGCGTAATGGAATGCCCTAAGCTTGAAAAAGTAGTTATCAACCTTGGTGTTGGTGATGCTATTGAAAATCCAAAAGCTCTTGATGAAGCTGTTAACGAATTAACAGCTATCGCTGGTCAAAAACCAGTTATCACAAAAGCTAAGAAATCAATTGCAAACTTCAAACTTCGTGAAGGTATGTCCATTGGTTGTAAAGTTACACTACGTGGTGAACGTATGTATGACTTCCTAGACAAATTAATGAATGTTTCTCTTCCACGTGTTCGTGACTTCCATGGTGTAAGTGCTACAGCTTTCGATGGTCGTGGTAACTATACATTAGGTGTTAAAGAACAATTAATCTTCCCTGAAATCAATTTCGATAAGGTTAATAAAGTTCGTGGTATGGACATTGTTATTGTTACAACAGCTAAGACAAATAAAGAGGCATATTCATTGCTACAACAACTTGGTATGCCATTCGTTAAGAAAGGGGCATAATCATGGCTAAGAAGTCAATGAAGATTAAAGCCGCACGTCCTGCTAAGTACTCTACAAGAGCTTACACACGTTGCGAGCGTTGTGGTCGTCCACACTCTGTATTAAGCAAATATAAAGTATGCCGTATTTGCTTCCGCGAATTAGCTTATAAGGGCCAAATTCCTGGTGTTAAAAAGGCAAGTTGGTAAGGAGGAAATTGAACCATGAATATGACAGATCCAATCGCCGATATGCTTACAAGAATTCGTAATGGCGTTCAAGCGAACATGGAAACGGTTGATGTTACTCCGGTATCCAAAGTTAAGACTGAAATTGCTAGAATTCTTAAAGAAGAAGGCTACATTGAAAATTATTCTATCACTGGTGAAGGTGTAGAAAAGAAGATGGTCGTTACATTAAAGTATGGACCAAACAAAACAAAAGTTATCTCTGGTATTAAACGTATCTCTAAACCTGGTCTACGTGTTTATGCTAAAGAAAATGCTATTCCAAAAGTTATCAATGGCTTAGGAATTGCAATTATCTCTACAAGCAATGGCATGATGACAGATAGAGAAGCTCGTAAACAACACATCGGCGGCGAAGTTGTTGCCTATGTTTGGTAATAGATAAGGAAAGGAAATAGAAATGTCACGTATCGGAAACAAAGCGATTACCATTCCTGAAGGCGTTGAAGTAACAGTTGCTTCAGGTAATGAGGTGACGGTTAAAGGCCCAAAGGGTACATTAACAAAGACTTTTAGTCCTGTTATTGGTATCACAGTTGAGGACGGAACCGTCAAGGTTACTCGTCCTAACGAACAAAAAGTAACCAAACAATTACACGGAACTACTCGTGCAATCTTAGCTACAATGATCACAGGTGTTCATGAAAGCTATACAAAAACATTACAGATTGTAGGTATTGGTTACCGTGCAAATGTACAAGGAAAGACACTTACAATGGGACTTGGTTTTTCCCATCCTGTAGTATTTGAAATCCCAAGTGATCTTGAAGTAGTTACACCAGATGCAAACACTATCAACATCACTGGTATTGACAAACAACGCGTTGGTCAATTTGCTGCAAATGTTAGAGCTGCTAAGAAACCTGAACCATATGGCGGAAAGGGTGTTCGTTACAAGGATGAACATGTTCGTCGTAAGGAAGGTAAGACAGCTGCTAAGAAGTAATGGGAAGGAGTAAAACATGTTAAAGAAAACAAATAAAAATGCAGAACGTTTACGTAGACATGCACGTGTACGTAGAATCGTTAGCGGAACTCCTGAGTGCCCAAGACTTAACGTGTTCCGTTCAAACAAACATATTTATGCACAAGTTATCGATGATACAACTGGTAACACATTATGCGCAACTAGCTCCGCAAATCTAAAATTAGAAAACGGCGGAAATATCGAAGCTGCGAAAAAAGTTGGTGCCGATATTGCTGAAAAATGCAAAGCTGCTAACATTGAAACAGTTCGTTTCGATCGTGGTGGTTATGTGTATCACGGAAGAGTTCAGGCTTTAGCAGATGCTGCTAGAGAAGCTGGCTTAAAGTTCTAGGAGGGGGAATACAATGGAACGTAAACCATTTAAGAAACCACAACAACCAAAAGAATTTGATGATGTTGTTGTCTCCATTAACCGTGTCAGCAAGACTGTAAAAGGTGGACGCAGAATGCGTTTTGCGGCATTAGTTGTTATTGGTGATCATAAAGGAAGAGTTGGATTTGGTATGGGCAAAGCTGCCGAAGTACCAGATGCAATTAAGAAAGCTACAGAAGCTGCAAATAAAAATGTATTCTCTGTATGCTTAGTAGAAGACAATCGTACTGTTCCTCATACAGCACTTGGAGTTCATGGCGCTAGTTCAGTATTACTAAAGCCAGCTGCTCCTGGTACTGGAGTTATTGCAGGTGGTGCAGTTCGTTCAATTCTTGAATTAGCTGGTGTTTCTGATGTCTTATCAAAAGTTATCGGAAGCCGTACTCCTGTAAACGTTGTTTATGCAACTCTAGAAGCATTAAAGAGCATGCATACAATTGATGAAGTAGCTAAACTTCGTGACAAGAAAGTTACGGAGATCCGATAAGGGAGGTAAAACATGAAATTACATGAATTAAAAGCAACTGAAGGTGCTCGTTTCACTTCTAAACGTATCGGTAGAGGCCAAGGAAGTGGCTTAGGCAAAACTTCAGGAAAAGGACATAAAGGTCAAAACGCTCGTTCTGGTGGCGGTGTAGCTATCGGATTCGAAGGTGGACAAACACCATTATTCAAGAGAACACCTATGCGTGGATTTACAAACTATACTCGTAAAGAGTATGCAACAATCAACGTTGGTGATTTAAATGCATTTGAAGATGGCGCAGTTGTTAACTTCGAAATCTTAAAGAACGCAGGTATTTTAAAGAAAGAACTAGATGGCTTAAAAGTTTTAGGCGCAGGTAAACTAGAAAAGAAGCTTACTGTTCAAGCTAAGAAATTCAGTAAATCTGCTGAAAAAGCTATCGTAGAAGCAGGCGGAACAGCCGAGGTGCTCTAACCATGTTCGGTACGTTCGCCAGCATGTTTAAAAATAAGGAAATTCGTAACAAGATTTTCTTTACATTAGCAATGCTGTTGATCTATCGCATCGGTTCAGCAATCCCAGTACCAGGTGTTGATGCAGCTAAATTAAGTGCCCAAGTATCAAGTAATTCCATCTTAAGTATGATGAACTTACTTGGTGGTGGTGCATTTGAAAAGATGTCTGTATTCGCACTAGGTGTTGGTCCTTATATTACTGCTAGTATTATTATTCAGTTATTAAGTATGGATGTTATTCCATACTTAACTGAATTAAGTAAATCTGGGGAAACTGGAAGAATTAAGAGTGATCAAATTACACGTTACTTAGGAGTAGTACTCGCATTCGTACAATCCTTCTCAATGGTATATGGATTCGATAAGCAATATGCAATTCTAGAATCTAGTAATTTATCTACTTATTTCTATACAGCAACAATCCTTACTGCTGGAACAATGTTCCTAATCTGGATTGGTGACCGTATCAGTTCTAAAGGTATTGGTAATGGTATCTCAGTAATCATTTTTGCTGGTATCGTTTCTAATATTCCTGCTCAATTTACACAAGTATTTAATATTTTAATGAGTGGCAATGCTCAAGGTGCTCAATTTAGTGGAATTCTTGAGTTTGCATTATATTGTGTACTTTACTTAGTAATTATCGTTGGTGTTGTAATCATGCAACTAGCGCAACGTAAAATTCCTATTCAGTACACATCTAGTTCTGGTGCAAAGGCGAATGACATCACTTATCTTCCATTTAAGATAAATAGTGCAAGTGTTATTCCAGTTATCTTTGCTTCAAGTATTATCACTGCTCCACAAATTGTATTAAGCTTTGTTAACGCAAATGCTTACAATAAAGTAAGTAATTTCTTAAGCTTACAAAAACCTATTGGTTTAACAATTTATGCAGTATTAACCTTCTTATTCACATTCTTCTATACGGATTTACAAGTAGATCCTGATAAGATTGCTGAAAACTTAGGTAAGAGTGGTGCATATATTCCAGGTATTCGTCCTGGTTCAGAAACTAGAACATATCTAAAGAAAGTAATTCACAGAATTACGGTTCTCGGTGCGATTGCTTTAACAATCATGGCCGTTCTTCCGTATATCTTACCAATGGTGACTTCATTACCTACATCCGTATCAATCGGTGGTACAGGTATTATTATCGTCGTTGGTGTTGCAATGGAAACAATGGCACAATTAAAGGGTCAATTGACTCAAAAACAGTACCGCGGTTTCTTAAAATAGGAGTTTAAACTGATGAATATTCTGATTATGGGACCAGCTGGTGCTGGCAAGGGGACGATGTCAGATCGCATCATTCAAGACTTTGACATTCCACATATTTCTACTGGCGATATGCTAAGAGAAAATGTTAGGAATAATACAGAACTTGGGCGTCAAGCTAAAGAATATATGGATGCTGGAAAGCTTGTTCCAGATGAATTAATCAATGCAATGGTTGAAGAACGTATTCAACAACCAGACGCAAGTAAGGGTTATTTACTAGATGGATACCCTAGAACACTCGATCAAGCAGAAAATTTTGAAAAAATTAGCAATTCTATTGAAAAAACTATTGATATTGTAGTAGCACTTGATGTAGAATTTGATACGCTGGCTAGACGTATTACTGGTCGACGTATCTGTCCTAATTGTAAAGAAATTTACCATATAGACAGTAAACCGACGAAAGTTCCAGGCATTTGTGACAAATGTGGTACACAAGTGATTCAAAGAAGCGATGATACCATCGAACAATTGAAAGTAAGAATGGATGAATATGAAAAGAGTACAAAGCCAGTAATTGACTATTATTCATCTAAAGGACTTGTAAAACATATTAATGCATCACAAACTCCTGAAGCAGTCTATGCTCAAGTAAAAGAAGCTTTAGGAAAGGTTGCATAATACATCTCTAAGCGAGACTTTTAGTCTCGCTTGAGGCGTATCATGAGAAAGAGAGAACGAATGGGAAAACAGGATGTCATTGAAATTGATGGTATCGTGGAGGAAACACTTCCTAATGCCAATTTCAAGGTGAAACTTCAAAATGGACACGAAATCCGAGCTCACGTTGCTGGTAAAATCCGGATGAACTACATACGCATTTTACCAGGCGATAGGGTAACCGTGGAAATTTCACCTTATGACTTAACACGTGGGCGCATTACATATCGGCATAAATAGACCGAAGGGATTACACAGGAGGAAATCATGAAAGTAAGACCATCAGTAAAACCGATTTGCGACAAATGCAGAGTGATTAAACGTAAAGGCGTCGTAATGATTATTTGCGAAAATCCAAAGCATAAGCAAAGACAAGGTTAATCGAAAAGGAGAAATTGAACTATGGCACGTATTGCAGGTGTTGATATTCCAGCGAACAAACGCGTTGTAATATCTCTAACCTATATTTACGGTATCGGACCTACAACAGCAAAGAAGATCTTAGCTGAATGTGGAATTAGCGAAGATATCCGTACAAAAGATTTAACAGATGCACAAGAAACAGCAATCCGTCAGAAGGTAGATGCCATCAAAACAGAAGGCGATCTTCGTCGTGAACGCGCATTAAACATCAAACGTTTAATGGAAATTGGATGCTACCGTGGTATTCGTCACAGAAGACAATTACCAGTTCGTGGACAACGTACTCGTACAAATGCACGTACTCGTAAAGGACCACGTCGTACTGTAGCGAATAAGAAGAAATAACGGGAGGATTTGAAAATGGCAAACAATAAAAGTGCGGCCGGAAAAAAGACTGTCCGTAAAAAGAAAAACAGACGTAATGTGACTAAGGGTGTTGCTCACATCCATTCAACATTCAACAATACAATCGTAACAATCGCAGATGAAGCAGGAAATGTTATTGCTTGGAGCTCTGCTGGTGCATTAGGATATAAGGGTTCTCGTAAGTCTACTCCTTATGTTGCTCAATTATGTGCAGAAGCTGCTGCAAAAGCTGCTGTTTCACAAGGAATGAAAACTGTTGAAGTTAACGTTAAAGGACCTGGTCCTGGACGTGAAGCTGCAGTTCGCTCCCTACAAGTTGCAGGACTTGATATTACAGCTATTAACGATGTAACACCAATTCCTCACAACGGATGCCGTCCACCTAAACGGCCACGTGGTTAATTTTTAAGACAGGAGGATGAATGCATGCAAAAATTTGAACGCGCCGATTTTGAAGTAAAAGAATATGTAGAATCAGAAAACTACGGTAAGTTTGTCCTATCTCCATTAGAGAAAGGATTCGGTACGACAATCGGGAATGCGCTACGCAGAGTACTTTTGTCCTCATTGCCAGGAGCTGCTGTATACTCTATCAAAGTTGATGGAGTATATCATGAGTTCACGACAATTCCAGGAGTACGTGAAGACGTATCAATGATTATTCTTCAATTAAAACAACTAGTAATGAAAATTGAAGATGATGAAATTTATACACTTCAAATCTCTGCAAAAGGACCATGCACAGTAACAGCTGGTGATATTATTTGCCCAGCTCAAGTAGAAGTTCTAAATAAAGATCTTGAGATTGCTCACCTTGAAGCAGGTGCTTCTTTAGAGATGGAACTACACGCTAAAAATGGTCGTGGTTATGTTGGTAGTGATATTAACAAACACCAAAATCAAGGCAATTCTCAGGGTATTGGAACTGTTTATACAGACTCTATTTATACACCTATTGTAAAAGTAGCTTATGATGTTCAACCAACACGTGTTGGTGAAGATTCAAGATATGATTGCTTAACTATGGAAATTACTACTGATGGATCAATTAATCCTCAGAAAGCATTATCTATGGCAGCTAAGATCTTAATCGATCACTTAGATATCATTTCTGGTATCAATGATGATGTAATGAACATGGTAAGTGTTCTTAAAGAGAATGGACCTGAAGCTCCAGTTAAAGGAACACAAACAATGATTGAAGATTTAGATCTATCAGTACGTTCTTATAACTGTCTAAAGAGAGCAGGTATTCAAACTGTCGATGAACTAACACAGAAGACCGAGGATGAGATGATGAGAGTCCGCAACCTCGGAAAGAAATCATTAAAAGAGGTTAAGGAAAAGCTCGAAGAATTAGGTATGGGCTTTAAGTCCTTCGAATAAGGAGAATTTAAAAATGTGGAATCGTAAATTTGGAAGAAACGCCGATCACCGCAAAGCTATGCTCCGTAATCTTGCTACATCTGTAATTCTCTATGGACGTGTTGAGACTACTGAAGCTAAAGCAAAAGATATGCGTTCGGTTGTTGATGAACTAATCACTTTAGGTAAAAAAGGTGATTTAGCTGCTAGAAGACAAGCAGCTGCATACATTCGTAATGTAGTAGCTGATGAAAAGACACAGCAAACAGTTCTACAAAAGCTATTTGATGAAGTAGCACCTAAATATGCTGACCGTAACGGTGGATACACTCGTGTTGTAAAAACTGGTACTCGTCGTGGTGATGCTGCACCTATGGCTTTCATCGAACTAGTATAGTTCTATCAAAAAAACAAATGAGTAGCTGGAATATTCCGGCTACTTTTTTTGTATATTTGGCTATTTGACTATAATTTGATAAAATAGTTAGTAATCGTTTTATGGAAAACGATTGATATATTACAAATAGTGCTTTATAAATAACTATAAGGAGAATTTTTGATGAAGAAAATACTCATGATATTATCCGCATCTTTGCTTTTTAGTGTAGCTGGATGTAAGACAACAAAACAAAAAGAAATTATTGATAATGTAGCTTCTTTTACACCAACAGAATTACCAGAAACAGATGATACATATGATGATTATGCAAATCATTTATTAATCTTAAAATCTGCTACATCTTATACCGTAGGTGTAAGAAATACATATGAATTAAGTTATAGTGATGATACTAGTACAGAATATACCTTTGATGGCATTTTAGAGGCACAAAATACAACAAATAATCCTACTGCACATATTACAGAATATATTAACGGAGATGGCTTGCAATCGTCTGTAGAAGGCTATTATTACGATGGTCGTTTATATAATAACTACAATGGTGTGACATACTACGAAGATATGGATTATGAAGCTTTAACTGCTATCTTACAAACACCAATTAATAACTTAGCTTTAAAGAAAGAAGAAATGGAAGATATTGATAAAGAAGTAGATGGGGACGAACAAACTTTTATTATTTCTTTAACAGATGATGCTAGTAATAACTATTTCTTAAATCATTATGATATTTCAGGAATTTCTAGTTATGAGGATGTAACTGTTAGTGATGGAGTTATTAAACAAACATTTAATAGTGCAGGATATCTAGTAAAAGAAGAAGCTAGTTTTACTGCAAATGTTGTAATCAATGATTTAACAACTACAGTAAATTATTCTAGTAGTGTTTCATATATTAAGCTAAATGAAACGACAGTAACGATTGATGATTCGATGAAAGAAGAACAATCTGAATATGTAGCCTTTGAAGATATCGATACAGATAGTATTTCTGATGCGGATATTGAAAGTGATGCACCAGGAGAAACGAATACAGAGACATTTAAGAAACGTTTAGTGAATCGTTTAAATTATACTGAACAAGAAGATGGTACATATGTGACAAATTACAATGAGAATGAGTCATATACAGTAGATTTTGAAAACCATCAATTTACTTATACAAATTACTCTTCTAAGTATGTATATAATTGGAAGGGAGATACAGGTGTATTTGGTACATCATGTAATTATGATTTTGGTACAGAACAATCTAGCAGTAATTGTGAAGAGTCTGTATTAGAGATGATCAAAAATGTGAAGTTATATTTTGAAATGGAGCTTTATTATTGCGGTTTATCTCTAGATGATTTAGTAAATGAATAATATAATAAATGAGTTAAAGGTGGGACGAACATGAAAAATAAAAGACTAGGTGAAATGCTCGTTGATGCGAAAGTATTATCAAACGAACAAGTGGAAGAAGCTGTACGCATTCAACAAAAATCAGGTAAAAGATTAGGTACTGTATTAGTTGAAAATAATTTTATTTCTGAGAAACAACTAATTGATGTACTTTGTCTACAACTAGGTATTGATTTTATTGATTTAAACAAAGAAGAAATTGATCCATATATGGCTAGTGTTATCCCTAAGTCTATAGCGGTTCAATATCGTGTTGTCCCTGTAAAAGTAGAAAAAGATAAATTGATTTTAGCAATGGAAGATCCTTTAAACTTCCGTGCTTTAGAAACAGTAAAACAAATCACAAAACTAAAAGTCGTTCCTTATATTGCCTACAGTAACGCTATTACTAGAGCTATCTCTGTATTATATGAAAATGAAGGTGCTTCTATCGCCATAGAACAAATGAAGGAAGAAAGAGGCATTAAAGCGACTTATGAAGAAGTAGCTGAAAGAAAAGAAATTAAAGATGCTAGTTCTGCAGCTCCAACAGTAAAACTTGTTAACTCAATACTAGAAAGAGGTATCTCTGAAAAAGCGAGTGATATCCATGTTGAACCAAGAGAGAAAGATGTATTAGTTCGTATTAGAGTAGATGGTAGATTAAATGAAGTTTTAACTATCCCTAAGGAGTTACAAGAAGCTGTAATTTCTCGTTTTAAGATTATGTCTGAAATGAATATTACAGAACATCGTGTTCCTCAAGATGGTAGAGCACAAGTACGTAATAATGATGGTAAAATGGTCGATTTACGTTTAAGTACATTACCTACAATTCATGGTGAAAAAGTTGTTATTCGTATCTTATCTCGTGATAAGAAATCATTAAATCGTAAAGGTATTGGTATTACTGATAAAGATAATGAGAAGTTCTCTAGAATCTTAAAAAATAGTTCAGGAATGATTATGATTGTTGGTCCTACTGGTTCTGGTAAAACAAGTACACTTTATACAATGATTGAAGAATTAAAGAGTGATTCTGTAAATATGATTTCTCTAGAAGATCCAGTAGAATTCCAGATTGAAGGCGTAACACAAGTTGCGATTAACGAAAAGATTGGTTTAACTTTTGCGACTGCTTTAAGATCATGTTTAAGACAAGACCCAGATATTATCTGTGTAGGAGAAATTCGTGATGGTGAAACAGCGAGTATTGCGATGCGTGCTGCGATGACAGGTCACTTAGTATTAACTACAATTCATACCGAAGATGCAGTTAGTGCAATTGATAGATTAAGAGATTTAGGTGTAGAACCATATTTAATTGGTGGATCTTTAAGAGGGGTTATTTCACAAAGATTAGTGAGAAAGATTTGTCCTAACTGTATTGAAGAAGTTACACCTGATCCTGTTTTATTAGACTTAGCAGGAATGAATCGTTATACATCGCATTTCTACAGAGGTAAAGGTTGCTCTATGTGCTTTGATAGTGGCTATAGAGGAAGAACTGGTGTATTTGAAATCTTACCAATTAATGCAAGATTAAGAGATGAAATCTCTCGTGGCGCAAATGGTACAGAACTAAGAAAAATTGTTATGGAAAATCATGACTTTACACCAATGATTGTAAATGGTAGAGATCTTGTTAGTTCTGCTGTGACAACTTTAGAAGAAATTGTTTCAAAAGTCGTTACTGTTCAATAGGTGCAGGTTATGAATAGTTATAAATATAATGCTTTATCTGCAGATGGAGCGAAAGTAAAAGGAATTATTGAAGCTGTTGATGAATATCAAGCAGTAGATAAGATAAAAGAAAAGTGTCCAATTGTGATTAGTATTGATGAAATTCAAAATAAAAAAATGAATTCAATACTCAATAAAGAAATTGGAAAGAAAGTAGATAGTAAATCTTTATCGGTAATGTGTTCACAATTTGCGATTATCTTAGAAGCAGGAACACCTTTAAATAAGACAATCAAGATGATTGCTTCACAAACAGAAGATAAGAAACTAAAGAGAATGCTTGAGAATGCATATGATGATGTCACATATGGTAGTACATTAGAAAGTGCATTCCGTAAGAATTACGATGGTCTACCAGAAGTATTTTTAGAGACGATTAAAGCTGGGGAACAATCTGGCAACTTGCCAGGTAGTTTTGCCAATATGCAAAAATATTTTGATAAATCATTTAAGACAAGTCAAAAGATTAAGTCTGTAACAGGATATCCTTTATTCGTGCTTTGTGTTGCGATTATAGTTGTCATAGTTGTGATGGTAGTAGTTGTACCTACACTTACAAATGTATTTGGTGAATTAGGTGGAGAATTACCACTAATGACAAGAATGTTAATTGCGACATCAAATTGGTTTGCAAAGTGGTGGATTATTCTAGTAGGAATTATCTTAGCATTCTATGTAGCATATAAGTTACTCACTAGTTCTGAAGCAGGACAAATTAGAAAAAGTGAAAGAAAACTTAAATTACCAGTTATAGGAAATATTACAACATTAACGAATGCACAAGAATTTGCAAATACAATGGCATCTTTATTAGAAGCTGGTTTAACAGTTGGTGATGCATTAAGAGTAACATCACGCTGTATTACAAACTATGCGGTTAGTAAAGAAGTTTTCGCTATGGCAGAAAAAGTGGAAACAGGTACATCTCTTTCTGAAGCAATGAAAAAAAGCGAATACTTACCAGCCACATTAAAAGAAATGACAGGTGTTGGTGAAAAGAGTGGTGAACTTGTTAAGACACTAAAAACAATTGGTGATTACTACGCAAATGAATCAGATTATGCAATTAAAGCAGCACTTGATCGATTAGAACCAACACTATTAATCTTACTTGCAATATTTGCAGGATATATTGTTATCTCAATTTATTTACCAATGTTTACAATGTACAGTATTTTATAGGGAATTTCATTATGGGGAACGAAGAAACTTACAAAATCACACAGGAACAAGCAGAACACATGATGTCTGAATTAAGGACTATTTTTGATGTGGTCCGTATTTTAAAGGCGGATGAAGTTGCAGGAAAAAAATTAATTGGAAATGCAGAACATCCTTGTATTTGTTATGACTTTTGGAAGAAAACAAAGAAATGTGATCATTGTATTTCTTTAAAAACATTAGAAGAAAAAAAGGATTATGCAAAGATAGAATTCTGTGAGGATAGTTGTTTTCAAGTCTTCTCTAAATATTATGAAGTAGATAATGAACCATGTGTCATGGAAATGATTAAGAAACTAGATGATAGTACATTTATTGATCCTAAAGGATATAACCATTTAATGACACAATTCTCATCTTACAAAGATAAGATGTATAAAGATGGTGTAACTGCAGCGTTAAATCGTTTATATTACGAAGATAAAATAAGAGATTCTAAAGAAGCTGCAGGTGTAGCAATTTTAGATATTGATGACTTTAAGACATGTAATGATACATTTGGTCATAAAGCAGGAGATGAAACTTTAAAACTAGTCGTAAATATACTTAAACAAAATGTGCGTGAGAATGACTATTTAGTACGTTTTGGTGGTGATGAATTTTTAATTGTTTTACCTGGAATCACCGCAAAGAGTTTTGAATTGAAACTAGAACATATTCGTAATCAAATTCATTCTTCAGTTATTGATGGATTTGGTAGATTACAAGTTAGTGTCAGTGTTGGTGCTGTGATAACAGATGGTACAGAAACAATTGAATCTGCAGCAAATCGTGCCGATAAACTAATGTATCTAGGTAAAAATAGAAAGAATAAGGTTATTACTGATTGGAATCTTGAACAAAAAAGAGAATTACAAGTGAGTGGATTAGAACGGCCACTTGTTCTTCTAGTAGATGATGCTGAGATGAATCGTATTATCTTAGATGAAATACTAGAAGATTCTTATCGTATTGTAGAAGCGAAAGATGGTGTTGAAGCACTTGAACAAGTAGAAAAATATGGTAATGAACTAAATTTGATTTTATTAGATATTGTTATGCCTAATATGGATGGTTTTGAAGTACTTTATCATCTAAATGAAAAATCTTTATTAGATAATGTACCTGTCATTATTATCAGTAGTGATGATAATAACGATTCAATTAAACGTACATATGAATTAGGCGCAGCCGATTATATTCGTAGACCATTTGATGCGGAAGTTGTAAAGAAACGTGTATCAAATATTATTAAGCTATATCAAAGACAAAGAAAATTACAGTCTGAGATTCGTCAACAAATCGAAGATAACGAAAAGATATCGAACATGATGACAGGTATTTTAAGTCATATTGTCGAATATCGTAATGGTGAAAGTGGTCCTCATGTAATTCATGTAGAACAGATTACAAAGATTTTATTAGATCAACTTCAACGTGTAACAACACAATATCCTTTAACGGATGAAGATAAAAAGATGATTGTTGAAGCGAGTGCACTACACGATATTGGTAAGATTGGTATTGATGAAAAGATACTCAATAAACCAGGTAGATTAACTGATGAAGAATATGAAATCATGAAACAGCATACTGTAATTGGTGCAAGAATCATCGAACAGATGGATATATACAAAGATGAACCATTTGTACATTATATCTATGATATTTGTAAAGGACATCATGAAAGATGGGATGGTAAAGGCTATCCTGAAGGGAAAAAAGGTGATGAAATTCCTATCTCAGCACAAGTTGTTTCCCTTGCGGATGTATATGACGCATTAGTCAATAAACGTGTATATAAAGATGCATATAGCCATGAAGAAGCTGTACAAATGATTCTAGATGGTAAGTGTGGCGAATTTAACCCTATTCTTTTAAAATGTTTAGAAGAAGCCCAAGATAAGATCAAAATGGTAGAACAGTTGTCGGAATCGGGGGGGGTCACGTTGGCTACACCTTTAAGTGATCAAATCGGTAAATAATCAAATAAGTAGGTCTAATTCGTGATAGAATAAATCTACTAAACAAATTTTGGAGATACTTTTATGAATATTCAAGAATGCTATGAAAATATTGGTGCAGACTATAAAGACGTTTTAGGTCGTTTAAGCAGTGAAAGTTTAGTGACTAGAATTGTTAAAAAGTTTGTGGATGATACAAGTTTTAAAGACTTAAAAGATGGTTTAGAAACAAAAAATATTGATTTAGCTTTTAGAGGAGCACATACATTAAAAGGTGTTTGTTTAAACCTAGGTTTTAAACAAATGACAGAAGATGCTGTAAATTTAACAGAGATATTACGTTCTGGTACTTTTGATGGAACAAGTGAATTATTCGATAAGCTTCAAGCATCATATGAAAAAACAATAGAAGAAATAAAGAAGTTGGACTAGTACTATGGAAACTTCTCTTGCAGTATTAGAAAAAACGATAAATGATGTTGATGAAGCAATATTAGTTATAGATAAAAATACTTTTGAAATTCTCTATGCAAACAAAAAAGCAAAAGAGACTTTTTGTAGTGAACTAGATAATCATATTAAATGTTATGAAATGAATACTGGGATTAATGAACAGTGTTCTTTTTGTCCTTTAAGACATGAAGAAAATCATGGGGTATATCTTACAAGTAATCAAAAAATATATGCTTTAAAAACAAAGTTAGAGCAAATTGATGATACCGAAGTCATTCTTGAATATATCAAAGATGTTACCCAAGAAAAGACAGCAAAAAAGATTTATAAGAAACAAGTAAAAGCAATTCTAAGTCGTTATCAAGATGCGAGCTTAGTGCTATATGCAAATCTTACACAAGATAAGATTTATACGATTGATGGAAGAAAAGATGTTGTAAAAGAATGTGAAAAAGAAAGTTCTTTTGATCAAAATATTAAGAAAATCATGTGTCGAATTAAAGATAAACATGATAAAAAGAAACTCAGTAAAATATTTACTCGCACAGCATTACTAAACTCATGTAGTGAAGGGAATACGGTTTTACAATATGATGCAAAGATGCTTCAAAATGATGGCTTAACACATTTAACTTTAGTTGGCGCAAATCTTTTGATTGAACCAGTTCATGGTGATACAGAAGTAATTATTTATACAAAAAATATGCAAGATATCTTCTTAGATGAAGACCGTTTGCATAGAGAAATCAATAAACAAAAAGAAAGTTTAACAAAAACAGAAAATATTATTTCTACTGCTGGTATTGGTACATGGGAAATTACATTATTTGATGGTGAAGAACCAAAGATGTATGCGGATGATACGATGAAGCAACTTCTTGCAATAGAAGAGGATAATCTAACACCAGAAGAAACATACCTTGCTTGGTTTAATCATATTGATGAAACAGAAGTATCAAGAGTTTTAGCATGTGTAGAAACAATCAGAAGTGGTGAACAATCAGAAGTTACTTATTTATGGAATCATCCTACACTAGGTAAAGTATATGTTCGCTGTGGTGGAAGATGCGAAAAAGTACCAAATAAGGGAGATAAACTAAGTGGTTATCATTGTTATATCTATGAAATCGTAGAAACAGAGTTAAAACATCAAACAGAATTAAAAGAAAATTTACAAGTTATCTCAGCAATGTGTGATAACTATGCTGTAGTTTATTATATTGATTTAGATCATAATACATTTAAATCTTATGCAGAAAATAAAGATTATGAGCGCTATGAAGATTTACTATGTGATAAACATAATTATGATGCATTAGTTGATGAACTCATGGAACATTGTATTGAAGAAAATAGAAGAGAAAAAGTTAAAACTAAATTTAGTAGAAAAGATATTCTTCAAAATTTAAGTGAGAAAAATAGTTATACATTTAGAGTAAAAACATCTAGAAAAATTAAGAAATATCATAACTTTGAAGTGAAGGTGGTGTCTTGTTTTGAGGGAGAAAATCACCATTGTGTAATTGGTATACAATGCATTGATAAGATGCTAGAAGAAGAATTAGAAAAACAAACACAATTAGAAGAAGCTTTACATGAAGCAAAAAGTGCAGATGAAGCGAAGTCTATGTTTTTAGCACGCATGAGTCATGATATTCGTACACCAATTAATGGCTTAAAAGGGATGATTACGATTGCAAAAGAAGAAATAAATAATCCTGAAAAAGCACTTGATGATTTAGATAAAGCATTAAATGCAGAAAAATTATTAGAAAGCTTAATAAATGATGTTTTATTCATGAGTAAAATCGAAGCGAATAAGCTACAGATGGTTTATGAAAACATCAATATCAAAAATACACTTGAAGAATCCATTGAGTTACAACAAGATGCGACAAAAAATAAGGATTTTACGATTAACAATGAAATAGAGATAACACATGAAAATGTAAATACATGTAGTGTAGCTTTATCGAGAATATTGCTAAACGTTCTAAGTAATGCGATTAAATATAACAAAGAAAACGAACCAATAGATGTATCACTTAAAGAAGAAGGAATAGATGAAAATAAATCGTCCTATATTTTTAGAATAAGTGATCATGGTGTAGGAATGACAGAAGAATTCGTAAATAAACATTTGTTTGAACCATTTGTACAAGAAAAACAAGATGCGAGAACATATTACAGTGGTGTTGGTTTAGGTATGTCTATTACCAAAGAACTAGTCGAAAAGCTACATGGAAAGATAGAAGTAGAAAGTCAAAAGGATGTTGGTTCAACTTTTATCATTACCTTACCTATGGAATTAGTTCATGAAAAAGAGGAAGAGAAAGTTCAAGCAAAAAAACAAATCGATTTGCATGATAAAAAGATCATGATTGTAGAAGACAATGAACTAAACATGGAAATCTGTAAATACTTCTTAGAAAATGTTCATGCGACAGTCATACTTGCAAAAGATGGTGTAGAAGCAGTAGAAGCATTTAAAGCATCACAAGTTAATGATATAAATTTAATTTTAATGGATATCATGATGCCAAATATGAATGGTTATGAAGCAACATCTGCAATTCGTAAATTAGATAGAGCAGATGCAAAAACTGTTCCAATTGTCGCAATGACAGCAAATGCTTTTGAAGAAGATAAGAAAAAAGCAAAAGATGTTGGCATGAATGAATATGTTGCTAAACCAATAGATGAAGATTTATTAGTAGATAAATTAGAAGAAATTCTCATAAAAGGCCAAGTGAAACCTCTTACATTAAAAAAAGAAAGAAAAAATCGCAAAAAATTAAAAAAAGTAGTTGACTGAGGGAAGAGGAATGAGGTATTATCTACAAGCAATCAAGGCAAGAGAGTTATGTTTCAAGAATTGA
>CAVIQY010000015.1:0-38090 GCA_963645035.1 bacterium
TTTCAACATCTATTTTACCCATAGCTAAGCTCCTTTAGTAGTACTAAAATATCATAAAAATACGTAACTAAAGTTTTGAAGTTGTCACGAAAATGTACTTATTTTCACCTGTTTTTAAGCATGTTTTCCACAATTTGTTACTAATATCAACAATACCCAATGGTAATCGCCAAAAGATAAATATTATTCCACATTTTGTCAACAATTTGGTTATTTTTAAGTTTTTGATGATTTTGATAATTTTACAGTAAAAATGCTAAGTATTGCATAATTTAGGGCTATTTTGAAATTTGTCTATGTACCGTATTTTGAAGTTTTATAGATTGAACTTTTTTCATAACTCTTCAATGGGTTTAGGTTCTTCACTGGTTTCTTTCATTTCTTTTAAAACACTTTCTGCAAGTTCCTTTTCTTCTTTTGTCATTGTAATTGTAAAAGTCATATTCATTTTCTCCACAAGGTTGTTGTTACATAATGCACTATAAAAGTGAACATGCAGTAATAGAATTTATATTATAATTGTTTTCACGAGGTGTCTTATGGATTTTAGTGAGAGATTAAATCTATATGTAGATGGTGGTATGATTACAACTAACGATGTAGTGGATATTGAAAACATCATTACGTTATTTAATGAGAAATATCATATTCATTTATGTGAAGAAAATGCATCATTCTTTATTGCTCATATCTGTGCTATGGTTCATCGTAATCAAATTGGTGAAGACATAGATGATTTATCAGATGCAGAAATACAAGAAGTAAAAGGATTGAAAACATATCAAAAATCGATAGAGATATTAGGAGATATTGAAAAAATAATGCATATAAATATTACAGATGTTGAAAGAAATTATCTTTTATTGCATATTAATCAAATATTACAGAATGGAGAAGCGTATGGTGTTTGAGTATTCTTTGATATTTCGAGCAATTGTTTTGATGAGTGTATGTGCTTGGGGATCGTTGCTTGCTCATTTAGGTATTTCTAGTTTTAATGATGGTGCTAGATTAGTTTATCCAGAGTTTCTAGAAGGAAGAATGAAACGAGTAGAGTTTGCAGTAATTGTTACAGGCATGGGAATTGGTTGGGTTTTAGCTGGTTTTAGTCAATGGTTAGCTACAGGCTTAATCGCAATCCATCTTACACTCATTGCGACAGATTGTATTGGTGCATGGTCTCCAAATAAATGGATTGCCCTTATTCTAGGTGCTTGTTATGGGGCTATTTGTATGTTTGGTACTACGTTTATTAATACTGTTTTTACAGCGTTACCTTATAATTTCTTAAATGATTTGACAGAGATTACAACACCAGCATTACCTTTATTTTGTTTATACCCAGCAGTTGCAGTTGCGGGCCAATTTGGATCTAGACCTGGTGTAATTACAGGTGTCTTAGAAGCGATTATCTACATTGTTTGTTCAATTGTTGGAAAGATAACTATAGGAAAAGTTGGCATTAATTTATATCCGTATACATTTGCTATGCTAATTGGAATGTGTTGTTTATTTGTATATGCAGTAAAGAAATCAAAAGGTAGTGGTGGCATAGACTATACTGATGAAGAAGAAAATCTATTTTCTAAAAATATAAAACGTATTCAATCAAATTGGATTTATCTATGTATACAAGGATCTCTTAACGCATTAGCAATTAAGATTCTAGCGCAAACTTATCAACCATATATTTTAGCTAGTGCCTTAGAGGCAAATGATATGTCGGTATTTTATTTGGCAATGATAGGCGTAATTTTAGCGTTTATTCCTTTAATTGTTTCTACCTCTTTAGCTACTGGTGTATATCAAGCGGTTGGTTTAACAACAGTTATGCTTGTTGGTGTATTAGCTCCAACTTGGTGGTTAGCAGTTTTATTTGGCTTTTTTGCGGAATGGTTAGAACTAAGATTATTGAACCTATTTGGAGGAGTATTATCTAAGTTTCCAGAATTATCTAAATCAAGTGATCATATTCGAAATGGAATGATGAGTTGCTTAACTTTAGCTCTTACTGTTGGATCATTTTTAGCTTCGAATCAAATATGGGGAAGTGTAGGAATTACAATTGTTGGGGCTTTCTATGTGCTAAATGAAATCACAGGTCAAAGAATTCCTAAAATGGCAGTAGGGCCAATTGGTGCGGTAGTTGTCGGAATTGTATATAATATCATTATCGCTTTAGGTTTCATTGGATAAGGAGAATAGACTATGTTAAAAATCGAATGTTGTGGGTTATCTTCTACTGAGACAAAAAGAATCATTGATGAAAAATTTAAAGGACAAGTAGAAACATTTACGGATCCAGATATGATTGCGGCTCGCAAAGTAAAAAGTGGAGAAGTAGACTACTATCTAGGTTCTTGTATGACTGGTGGAGGCGGAAGTCTCGCTACAGCGATGATGATTCTTGGATATAACAAATGTGTTGTCGTTTCTAAACAAGGAAATTGTCCTGATGCAAATAAAGTGAAAGAAATTGTAAATGCAGGAGATTATAAAGCATTTGGATATGTGAAAACACATACAGAACAAATCGTTATTTCTATTGTTCAAGCATTATTGGAAAAAGCAAATACTAAATAATATATAACGGTTATTGTTGTATTTTGCTATAGTCATATTGGAAGAAGAAACAAGTCCCCGATTTGGACGCGTCTATTCTTCCTTTATTTTATCTGTGTCTTCTGTATCTGTTTCTTCTTGAAGATCATCATATCCATATTGCTTTTCTACAAGCTCTAAAAGCCAATCGCATTTGCTATTTCCTTCAGCTGTTTCAGCAACGATATCAAGAATGTCATCATCTTCTAACATGCCATCTTTGTTTAAATAATCGATATAATGTTCGATTCTCATTAGTGGTGATATGGATTCATCATCGAATACTTCAACGGCATAATCTTCATAAAAACTAGAAAAAAGGTAAACGAAAGTTCTATCTCCCATCACAAGAATTTGGCCAATATCATATTTGAAATAGTGATTATTTTTGAAACGGTCATGTTTCTTAGATGGAGGAGTTGGATACTTTTCACCAAATAGTTCATTGTTGTCATAATCGATAGGATCATTAATTTCTTTTCCACTTAATACATTATCTATTTCTTTAACAATTCTCGTTTCATTAGATGATAAGATTACATAATTTGAAATTTTATCTGTGTCATAAGGATTATTAGCATCGATATAATATCTTTTACTATTAAAAATATATTCGACAGTAGATGACTCTTCTTGTAAATAATATAGAGTGAGATTAGAACCATCATTCTTATATACAAAATATAAAGAGTTAGTTGGTGTTCCGATTAACATACCAGGTTTAAGTTCTAAATCTAATACAAACATGGTTTTGTTGATTAATTCGGAAGTATATATAGCTCGATTGATTTTTAACATATCTCTAATTGCTAGAGAATCATTTAGTGATAATATCGTGTCACCACTAATATTGCTAATTTTTCCAAGCTCAATTAGCCCATCTTTTGACACGTTATAACTATCTTTATCTAACTCAAAAGGTAACTTATATTTTATCTTGGTATCAGATGTACCACTAAAACCACGAATATAGTTAAATTCCTTTTTTACGACAAGATATGGTCTTTGTCTATGAGTAATAGATAACTTTTTGAGTTGTCTACTATCATAAGAAGTAGGGGCGTAGATGATATCTCCTACTTTAACATCACGAAAAAGCTCCAAAGACTTAGTTCTATCAAGTGGAGGAATATAGTATTCAAGTTGCTTAACATTTTTCTCTACTTCAGGTTGATTATGCGATGAAAATAAACTCTTGAAGTAACGAATGAATTTTTGGAATATGCTTATCATTTCTTAATTATATTCGCTATTTTGATGGCACGCCACTTGTATATTTTGTTATGATGTAGATAGAAATTAAGAATAAACAATAATTGAGAGGCAAGTATGAAAGACAAGAAAGAATAAATTATCGTAGCTACTATTGTAGTAATCGTAGTTGCATTATTAGGTTTATGGGCATGTGGTGTATTAAGTACAGATGTTATCTTTCCTTTAATCATTATCGTTGGAGTTATCTTCTATTTTGTTATGAAGAAAGTAAATTATAAACATGATATTTACGGTGGAAAATTTCACGAACATTTTAAAGGTCCAGATGATATGGGATAGAAGCCTGATGATTTTGTATATGCAAGAAAACGAATTTATTAAAAAATGAATTGAGAAAAAGATAAGCATCTATCGATTCCTAATAGATCTGAAATAATTTTATTGATATATTTTGATGAAATCATTTGGAGTAATAGCTAAAATTTCAGGATTTTCAAAATCTTTAACATTGCAAGTAATAATATAGTCTGCTCCAATATCTTTTGCACATTTACCCTGTAAACATTCTTCAAAGTCTCGAAAGGAATCATTTTCAATTGCATCAAGTATTTCTTCCTGCGAAGCAGTTGCAACAGTGAATATTTCACAAATATCTTTTAAATTTTGTCTGCGAATACTATCGCTGCGTTTTCTAAGTACATATCAAAGAGTTGATAGTGCATGGAATGCAATATAACCAGTACATTCACCAAAAGCACACTTTCTTACAATCTCAATGGATTGTTCGAGATATTGATCTTCTCGATTGGTAAGGTAGTTCAAGAGAACATTTGTATCAATCAATAATACCGTATTTTTCATCCATTGCTTCCTCTCTCTCTTTGTTGTAGTCGATTGATTCTGTAGCGGTTTTTCTGGATGCTTCTAATCTTGAAAAAGCTTCTAACTTTTTTCTATGATTTACATGGTTTTCTGGTAGCGGTGCTTTGATAATGAATGGTATACTTCTCTCTCTTAATGCAGTTCTGGTAAAAGTTTCATAAAAGGTTTGCTTTGTTTGTCCCATAGCATCAAGCATCACACCAAGCTCTTCATAAATGGAATCTTCTAATCTAATACTAATTGTTTTCATTTCAAGAATTCTCCTTTCATTATTCAATGTAATTAGATCAAAAATGAATCACATAGCAAGCTATTGCTGTCAAAATGAAATATATAGCATTCAAATGAAATTTTACTGAAACGAAAGATATTTATATAATTCTATTTTGCGTAAACCAAATAGAATTTTCGCCCAGTATAATAATATTTGTAAAGAAAAGAAGATGGGGGAATTTAGATATGGCAAAGAAACTTATTTATGAAATGAAATTAAGCAAACCTTTTTTTAAGAATGTAGTAGTAGAAGCACAATTTCCAAAAGGATGGATTAGAACACCGATAAAAGGTGTAGAAGCTGTTAATGAAGCGTATAAAGCTAAGAAGGGTACGGATAAAATTCCATTTGAAGTATCTAGTGCGTCAAAGTCAGAATTAGGTAGAAAGTTAAGTGCGTTTAATTTGAAAGATGATCAAGGTAGACTTTTAGAATGTGTATTCCAATCTTCTAAGAAGTTTGAAAATGGTGGACCATATCTTGATTTATTAGATGTAGAACCAGGAAAAGCAAAGAAAGATGCTAGACTTAAAAATTCTGGTAGATTAGTAGCTTTTGTGAAAGATAATGTAGAATATCCAATAAGTCCTAGAACTGCTTTTTATGACTATATTTATATTAATGCTTTAATGGCAAATCAAGATTTATGGGAAGAAATAGACAATTATGATGCGTTTACAGATGTATGGTTTAATCCAGATAAATCTTCAAACTGTCAAGCAGAAGCGATGGCTATGTTTAGAGGGTTAAAAGAAACAGGCAATCTTGAAAAAGCGATGAAATCCTTTGATGATTTTGTGGATACTGTATTCTTCGTAGTCCGATAAATAGAATTATTTAGCATAGAAAAAATCATCTCTAAATCACAACTATTGTGAATAGGGATGATTTTATTTGCTTATTTCATCTTACTATAGAACTCTTCGAATGTACTTGTCTTAAGTAATTCTAAAGTTCTAGAGGTGGAATTAAATAATTCGACGATTAAATCAAATGCAGGCTTGAAATATTTCATATCATTTTCTGATATACCAATCATTAGTACGAAATGTACTGTTTTATTCTTCCAATGGATAGGCATGTCATTATGTAAAACACAAATAAAGGAATGCTGCGCATATTGGGTTATGGTATGAGGAATAGCTAATACATCCGTAAATGCAGTACTAGAAAATGATTCTCTTTGTAATACATCTTGTACAAACTTTTCGTCTGCATACTTGTTTTCAATACATTTATTTCCTAAAAATTGAATACATTCTGTTTCATCTTGGAATTCAATGTTACGGAAATATAGTTCTTTATGTAATAAGCTCTGCAAAAACTGCTGTGCTTTACTTTGTTCACGTTCATAGATAATATCTGAAATCTGTTGTTGTATGTTTTCATGATTTGCTTTAGTTAACAAAGGGCTAATTTGTACAACATGAGGATGCGATACAGGTAATGGTAATGTGGACAAAACTAAATCACATTCTGGGTTACGACTTAGATATCGATTTAATGGAATTACTTCTGTAACGATAATTTGATTACCAAATGAAGTATGTAATTCATTTACAAGTTGTCTAGCTAATGTATGGTACGTTTCAGCGACGACAATACAGATAATCTTCTCTTTATTTTGTTTGTTATTTTCAAGATATGAACCTAAATGAAAGGCAATAAATGCGATTTCATCTTCACTGATATTTAAGTTATATATTTGAGCAAATTGATGTGAAAAGCTAACAGCCATATCATACACAGGAGCGTAATCCTTTTTAAACTGATGTGTGATTGGGTTTGGGTAACTGATATGGAATGCACATCTTTGTTGCATGTAATACATATGCAAAGAAAATTGCATGATGAAATCATTATCAAATTTAGGTGTGCAATATCTTTGTGAGATGCTTGATAATATTGATGCAATATTCGATATAAACTCAGAACTAATTACACTTTTTATATCAACCATTTCATGATCTACAGATAGAGCAATTAACATTAGAATTTGTTTATAATCTCTTTCAGGTATACAAATATTATATTTTTCTTTGAAATTTGCTGAGATGCTATCCGCAAAGCGAATAATCTCCTCTTTACTTGGAGAAGAATTAATTAATGCATCAACAGAAATAGGTGTTTCTTGATCATCTAATTCATTTCCATACTTTAATCTAATTAATATGACTAACACATGAATAAGAAGATTATTTAAAGCAAAGTCATTTAAGAATAGTTTAGATTCTTGGCAAGTCGTGAATAATTCTCCCATAATTTCACTAATGTTTTGCGTTGGGAAAAGTTGTTCTAACGCTTCTTTTGTATTTAAGAATCCATATGCATTTCTTATCGCAATACTACCAATCATTTTTCTTCTGTTTTGTTCACTGCCACGAAGATAAAATTGATAATTTTGTGATTCAATGCGTAAGTCATATTCTTTCGCAATCTTTTTTACCTGAGGAATAACCGTATTTAAAATCGTACTAGAACTAACATAGAGTGATTCAGCCTCATCAAAAACATTAAATCCATCTTTATTCGTCAATAGATCAGATAACACTTTCCAAACACGAGTCTCATTTTCACTTTTAGTAGATGGTTGATTCGTGTTTTTACTTTCTAATTTATATCCTTCTCTAGAAGCTACAATTATCGCTAACTCATTTTCATTAAGGTATTTAATATAATTCCTAACAGTTCGTTCACTAATACCTAACATATTGGCGAGCGTAGCAGAAGATATGCTTTGAGAAGCGGAAGATAAGATTTCAAGCAATTGTTTTTGCTTATCGTTTTTCATGCAAGCCCTCCTGTTTCGTTATTCAATTCAAAAGATACTTTATTACATCGTTAGTATATCGTAATTCATGACTAATTTTAAAATACTAATTTTTCCGCTTATGGGGAAAGATAAATAAGTTGCCGCGAACTAGGGAAAAGATTGTTTTTATTCTTTTTTGATACAAGTCATACTAAAGACGTGTTAATCGGAATGCATTCAGAAAAATCAGAAAGGAGTATGTATTATGATTAGAATTTTATTAGCTTGTGGGATTGGAGCTTCTACTGGATTTATGGCCGCAAATATGCGTAAGTATGCTAAAGCTCAAGGATTAGATGTTTCCATTCATGCAGTAAGTAAATCTCAAGTTCCAGAATATGCAGATAAAATAGATGTTCTTTTACTAGGTCCTCATTTTTCACAAGAAGTACCTAAATATAAAGATATGTTAAAAGATCACAATGTGAAAGTTACATCTATTGATCCAGATGATTATGCATCACTAGATGGTGAAGCAATTCTTGAAGCAGCATTAGAATTTTATAATGAAGGCTAAAAAGTAAACAGATAATTATTTTTGACCTGTGGTAATTATCTTAACGAAATAAAGGTCAGAAAGGGAGTAAATCACATTAAAATGTGATTCAATGAAAAAATGCAAAAAATACAAAATTGGATAGAAAATAATCTCGTTCCTATTATTACGAAAATTACTTCAAACTTTTGGTTTGGAATTGTAGCAGATGCAATTCTATATATCGTGCCATTCTCAATGGTAAGTGCTATTCCTTCTTTATGGGCTATTCTTCGTAGATTTATTACAGTTCTACCAGATATTAGTGCAATTAGTACTTATTCATTTGGCTTAATTGGTTTATTTGTTGTATTCGTTATTCCTTACAACTGTTTACAAAAATTAGAGAAAAAAGATCGTGCCATGATAGCTGGTTTTACAGGTATTGGCGTATACATGATGTGTATGAATTTTGAAACAACAGATGTTGGAACCGTTGTATCAATGAGTAAATTTGGTGCTGGTGGTATGTTTACATCTATGGTTATTGGTTTAATGGTATCTGTAGTGTATAAGTTACTAGCTAAGTATTCTTTCTTTAGTGAAGATAGTGTTATTCCTGATTTCGTTAAGAACTGGTTTGATAATATTGCCGCAATCTTAATTAGTTTAATCATTGGATACTTATTAACATACATTGCTAAGATTGATGTATTTACAATGGTACAAGTGATCATGAAGCCAGTTACAAGCTTTGCACAAAGTGCACCAGGTGTCATTCTCATTGTATTCTTACAAAACGTATTCTATTTCTTTGGGGTATCGGGTTGGGTATTTACTCCAGTTACTCGTAGTATTACACAAGCTGCGATTGCTGAAAATGCAGAACTAGTTGCACAAGGCTTAGCACCTAAGAACATTTATGCATATGGATTTAGCCGTTATCACCATATTGGTGGTCAAGGTGCGACATTACCTCTTGCATTATTCATGCTTAAAGCAAAATCAAAGAAATATCGTTTATTAGGTAAAGCAACACTTGTTCCATCTATATTCAACATTAATGAACCGCTACAATATGGTGCTGTTGTTGGTAACCCATATATGCTTATTCCTACAGTATTAATTGCAATTATCCTTCCTGGATTCTCTTATCTATGGTTCCAAATGGGTTGGGGTACAATTAACTATGTAAACTTTGATATGAACTTCGCACCTAATGCCGTTTCAGCATTCTTTATGTCAGGTGGCGATTTCAGAAATGTAATCTTAGTATGTATTAACTTTGTGATTGCAGCACTAATTTGGTATCCATTCTTCAAAGCTGCAGATAAAGCAGAATGTAAGAAAGAAGCAGAACGTGAAGCCACAAAAGCAGCTAAGAAGGCAGCGAAAAAAGCAGCTACAGCAGAAACAACAGTAGCTTAAGTTTAAAACACATTTAGAAAGGAACAATCTTATGAGTGAAAAAAAAGATATCAATCAAGTAGCGATGGAAGTAATTTTAAATGCTGGAGATGGTCGGAATAAAATTGATGAAGCTCTTGCAAAAATGGCTGAAGGAAAACTTGATGAAGTAGATAAATTATTAGAAGAAGCTGAAGAACTAATTTTAAAAGCACATAAAGCACAAACACAAGTGATTCAAAGCCAAGTGAGTGGTGAAGATATGGAATATTCCTTATTGTTTGTACATGCTCAAGATACAGTAATGACAATTAATACAGAACTACGAATGACGCAAAGATTGCTTCCAATCGTAAAAATGTTATTAAACAAGGAAGGAAAATAGATATGGCAAAAGAATTTCCTAAAGGCTTTTTATGGGGCGGATCTACGGCTGCTAATCAAATAGAAGGAGCTTGGAACGAAGGAGGAAGAGGTCCTGCTACTTCTGACTTTGCTAGATTGATTACAAAAGAAATTCGTGATACAGAAGGCACATTTGATGTACATGTTCCTCATAACGCTGCTTCTAAAGAAATGGTAGATGACATGAAAGCTCATCCCGAAAATTGGGAGTTACCAAAACGTAGAGGAATAGATTTCTATCATACTTATAAAGAAGATATTAAGTTATTTGCAGAGATGGGTTTCAAAGTATTCCGTATGAGTATCTCTTGGAGTCGTATTTATCCAAATGGGGATGATGAAACACCAAATGAAGAAGGATTAAAATTCTATGATGATGTATTTGATGAGTTACATAAATATGGTATTGAACCATTAGTTACTTTATCTCATTTTGATACTCCATTACATTTAGCAGAAGAATATGGCGGTTTCTTAAGTCGTCATACTGTAGAAGCATTTGAAAAATATGCTGAAACAGTAATTACACGATACAAAGGAAAAGTAAAATATTGGTTAACATTTAATGAAATTAACAATGTATTATCTAATCCTTTTACGAGTAGTGGTGTGATATTTGATGGAGCACCAACACCTAATAGTTGCAATCCTTATTTAGGACATTGGCAACAAAAGTTCCAAGCAGTGCATAATCAATTTGTGGCTAGTGCTTTAGCAACAAAGAAATTACATGAAATTGACCCGGACGCAAAGATGGGAAACATGTTATGCCGCTTAGAAAATTATGCCGAATCTTCTAAACCAGAAGATCAACTACAAGTTATGTTTGAAGATCATTTCAATTGGTTCTTTACAGATGTACAAGCAACAGGTAAATATCCTTATTACATGAAGCGATTCTTTGATGAAAATGGTATCCATATTGAAATGGGAGAAGATGATCTAAAAGTATTAGAAGAAGGTGCTGTAGACTTTATTACAATTAGTTACTACATGACTTATATTATGAGATATAAGGGTAGTCCAGTACCAATGCCTACAGGTAGACTTGTTTCGGATATTAAGAATCCGCATTTACCTAAATCTGAATGGGGTTGGACAATAGATCCTATTGGATTCAGAATTACATTAAATCGTATTTATGATCGTTACCATAAACCAATCTTTATTTCTGAAAATGGATTAGGTGCAGTAGATCATTTCGATGAAAATGGTCAAATTCAAGATGATTATCGAATTGATTATATGCGAGCACATGTAGAACAAATGCGTGAAGCAATCGCGGATGGTGTAGATGTCTTTGGATATGCATGGTGGGGGCCTATTGATTTAGTATCTTCAGGGACATCAGAAATGACAAAACGATATGGCATGATTTATGTTGATCAAGATGATTATGGAAATGGTTCAAAGAGACGTCAACGTAAAAAGTCATTCTATTACTATAAAAAGCTTATCGCTTCAAATGGTGCTGATTTAGAAAATGATGTGTCCATTCCAAGTGATAAATAAACGATAATTCATACAAAAATAGTTGAGAATAACAAGGTTTGAGTTATTCTCAACTTTTAAGTTTAATAATAGCTTTTTATGAGATAAAAAAAGAATGTGTTAATTCACTCTATTACACATTCCTTTTATTACTTGAACATAACGATTTAAATCACAGCTAAATGCGACTCTACAATTAGGTGTATTACTTTCGAAATCACAAACTGTTTGTCCTAAATGTTCTTCGTTATTAGTTTCAATTACGACATGAGCATTTTTATATGTAAGCATTTCTTTATCAATAAGTGATGCGATAGCTACAGCATCATGCATTGGTTCACCTTTTCTAAATGTGATTAATCCTTGCATAATATCTTTAATCTCTGGATTTAAGTTTGTACTGATACGAGAAAATGTATCATTATCTAATGGACATTTAAGCGTTACATCTAAGCCAACCATATCTATTGGGACGCCACTACTAAATACGATTTCTGCAGCGTAAGGATCGTGACCAATATTCGCTTCAGCAAATGGAGTAATATTACCACCAGAGATTGCTCCACCCATAATAACAATCTTCTTTAAGTAATCTTTTAAGCCAGGATACTTCAAAAAAGTTCTAGCGATATTTGTTAATGGGGCAACTGTTACTAGTACTAATTCTTTAGGATATTCTTTCGCTGTATTATAGATAAAATCTTCTACAGCTATATCTAAAGGAAGCGTACTTGTATGAGGTATTTCGATATTCCCTAATCCATTTTCTCCATGAAATGCAGCGACTGGTTTAGAAAATGGTGCTTTTAAATAAGAAGTACTACCAGAGATGACAGGTGCATCTTTATGAAATAAGGATACGATATCTAAGGCGTTTTGTGTGGTAACAGAAGTATAGTTATTCCCACCCATTGTAGTAATCCCTTTTAGATTGAAATCATCCGAATAAGCCAAACCGATAGCGATACAGAAGAAATCATCTACACCAGGATCTGTATCAATAATTATTGGTAATTTCATATTTAATCAACCTCATTAGCAGGAATACCATTCCAAAGTCTATAATATACATTCTTATTGTTAAGAAGTTCTTCATGTTTTCCTTCTTCAACTATACCATTTCTACCTAATACAACAATTCTATCCGCATTTTTTATTGTAGTTAAACGATGAGCAATCGTTAATGTTGTTCTACCAACAGATAGTTTTTCTAAGCTTTTCTCAATCAAGATTTCACTTTCATTATCTAATGCTGAAGTAGCTTCATCTAGTAATAAGATAGGTGGATTTTTTAAGAATACTCTAGCAATAGAAATTCTTTGTTTTTGACCACCAGATAACTTAACACCTCTTTCACCAACATAAGAATCATAACCATCTTGTAATTCACGTATAAATTCATCTGCTCCTGCTAGTTTTGCGGCTTCAATAATTTCTTCTCTAGTAGCACCAGGTTTACCATATTCAATGTTTTCTGCTACAGTTCCAGAGAATAAATACACATCTTGTTGTACGATACCAATCGCACTTCTTAGACTCTTTAACGTTACACCTTTTACATCATGATCATCGATTTTAATTGCACCGCTACTAACATCATAGAAACGAGGAATAAGCGAAGCGATTGTTGTTTTACCACCACCACTTTCACCAACTAATGCTAGATTTTCACCAGGTTTGATGGTTAAACATAGGTCTTGTAATACTTGTCTTAAATCTGGTCCATATTTAAATGTAACGTGATCAAATTTAATTTCTCCACCATGTACTTCTAGTTCTTTTGCGTCATCCGCATCTTTAATATCAATTGGAGTATCCATAATTTCATAGAATCTTTCAATGCCAGTAATACCTTGTGAGAATTGTTCGGCAAATTCTACGAGTCTTCTAATTGTTGCGATTAAAGTAGAAACATACAACATATACATAACTAAATCACCAGCGTTAATCTTTCCGTATACTAGGAATAAACCACCCGCAATAATCGTTATGCTATACATTAGACCGTCAAATAAACGAATACACATATTTAGATTTGCCATTGCATAGTAACGTTTCTTTTTAATGGATTTTAGTTTTTCATTGCCATCCGCAAATTTCTTTAATTCTGTTTCTTCGGCAGTAAATGCTTTAACAATCTTTTCGCCTAATAAAGAATCTTCTACTTGTGCATTTAATTCACCGATTTGTACACGTTGTTCCTTAGTTGCGTTACGGAAACGATGATTTAGTTTAATTGATCCCCAAATCATAAATGGAACACAAGCAAAGATAAGAATTGTTAAAGGGATAGAAGCACTACATAAGATGATAAAAGAAACGATAATCTTAATTCCTGCAATAAAGAATTCTTCGGGACAATGGTGAGCAAATTCTGTTACATCAAATAAGTCTGATGTAATTCTACCCATTACTTGACCAATCTTAGTATTTGCATAATAAGAATCAGATAGCTGTTCTAATTTATCAAAAGCATCACTACGCATATCTGTTTCAATATATACGCCCATGATATGACCTTGCGAACACATAAAGAAGTACGCAGCCGCATCAACTAGTCTTAAGATAATATATAAACTAGCTAGCTTTGTGACTAAATCTACAGTTAATGATGCTGGTGTATACATCGCAGTATTTGTTAACGTAGACATAATACGTGGTAAAACAATATCACATAATGTAGTTAATGATGCACAGAATAAATCTAGGAATAAGATTTTCTTGTATTTCATTAGATATGGTATAAATCTTCTTAATAATTCTTTGGTGCTATATGTTTTCGTAACTGTTACAGACATAGATATTCTCCCTAATAATTTAGAAATAATTATAATAAAAATTCTCTTTGGAGAAAAAGAGAATTTTTGAAAACACAATATCCTTTTTGGTAAACAGTGACAGTTTAAAACAAAACACATTTATGCCTCTATGTTTAGAATCAGTCACCCTAATGGTTCGGCTTCAAGAGTTATGATGAAAGAAGTGTTTAACGAGATAGCGAATTAGCTTAACAATGAGATAGATTGCTAAAGCTACTAATCCAATGACAATTATCCAAGCAAATACATAAACAATGATGCAAAATCCTATAACAGCACCCATTATGGATCCAAAGCAATAAGATCCTAGCATATCTTCGAAATCATCCATAGTTCATCCTCCTTTGTACGTCATAAATATATAAGTAGTAAGGAAGGAATTATAGGAGTGTAATAAAGATGTAATATAGCATCCGTATTATTTATCTAATGATTTTTTAGAGAAGTAATTCGCTAATAAAGCACCTGATATGTTATGCCATACACTAAAGATAGCTCCAGGAAGAGTTGCTAAAGGATACATAGCAAAATGTGCAGTAGCGAGAGAAGTTGCTAGACCTGAATTTTGCATACCTACTTCAATAGAAATAGCACGACACTTCGCGTCATTTAATTTCAATACTTTACTAACGATATAGCCAAGTACATATCCAAATACATTATGTAAGATTACAACAAAGATAATTAGCATACTAGAATTTAGAATCTTTGTGGCATTAGCAGACACGACAGAGGCAAGTATTGCCATAATCGCAATAGTAGAAACTAGAGGAAGGATTTCAACTAGTAGTTCGGTTAATTTCTTAAAGAAATAATGGAAGATTAAACCTAATAGGATAGGAATAATTACGACTTTGATAATAGAAATAAACATACTGAATACATTTACATCAATACTTTGACCTGCATATAGTTTCGTTAATAATGGCGTCAAAATTGGAGCGAGTATTGTAGAAACAGATGTCATACATACAGATAATGGAACATCACCTTTAGCAAGATATGTCATGACATTTGATGCTGTTCCACCAGGACATGTACCAACAAGAATTACTCCTATCGCTAATTCATCACTTAAATGAAATAGTTTCGTTAATAGAAAAGCTAATAAAGGCATAATTGTAAATTGAGCAATACAACCAATAAAAACATCTTTAGGTTGACTAAATACGAGTTTGAAATCATTTGGTTTCATGGTTAAACCCATACCAAACATAACTATACCTAGTAGTACATTGATATAGCTTGTTTTGATAAAACTAACAGTATTAGGAAAGAATAACGAAATCAAAGTAGTAATAATAATCATTACAGCCATATATCTACTCACAAAATGAGTAATCTTTTTTAATCCATCCATCTCTAAATCTCCATCTATTTATATCCAAGATTTTATAACATCTCTATTATTAAGTATCAATTCCTTATAGCGGACACTTTCAATGATTATGATCATTGAAATTTAGCCTACATCAACTTCTACAATTCTACTAGGAATTATCACTAATTGATTTCACCTAAAATTGAATATTCTATCTTGCTTAAGATGCACTTCAGTAACATACATACTTATATTGATATGCAAATATGCTGTTATATGCTTACGAATATTCTGTTAAGTCGTTGTGTCATACGACTTGATGTTTAAAATATCATTTAATTTATATACCAACTTAATTGGTTTGTACTTCTTAGTCTTTGTATTTCTTGATCTTGAAGTTGCTTGAATAGAGCAAATCCAGCATAACTTGCGGTAGCGTTTATTGTTTCTAAATCATCATTTGTATGAGCGATGATATATGCACTTAATAAATCTCTTTGAACTATTGTTTCATCATCTAATTGAACCATTCTATCTTTGAGTTCTTTCTTTTTATATGTACCATCTATTGGGTTATATTGACTAGCTTTAACTTTAAAGGTATTAATTTTCTTTAAATCTAAATTCTTATATTTGAGTTTTCTATCTAAAATACTTAAGAACATACTTGGTGCTCTATTTCTAATCGCTTTCCCGTATCTTTTTTTAGAATTAGTTCTGCCATCTTTTTTATGTGTCATAATTTTAGAACGTTTTTGTAAGGCTCGATAATTCATGCCTTCTACACGAATATCTGTGCCTTTTGAGATAATTTCATTGGCTAATTGTTCATGAGATTGTCTTCTTTTGGCAGATAATTTACGGTATTCATCTTTCAGCTTGCTTTGTAATTTAATATAATTTTTAGACTTATACCATTGATGTTTACCGCTAGATATTGTTCCATCTTGATTGTAGTTATTAGGATTTGTGATACGTCTAGAACGTGTCATCTTACGAGTTAATATTCTAATTTTGTGTTCATTTTCTTTACAATTTGGAGCTAGTTCAATTAATTTTGTTTCTGTATTACTTACCACAGCTATAGTACTTGTACCTATATCTATTCCTTGTGTTATATTGTTATCTCCATATTGTCTATTTTTACTTGGTGGTGTTCCTTTAAATACAAGCTGTGTAAACCATCGTCTTTTTCCTCTTATATCTTTAGGGTAAATTCTTACATACTTAACAGTATCCGCTAAAGCAGTTTGAGCGTATTCATCATTCTTTTTGATTTTTAATTTGAATTTATATTTCCCATAACTTATGGAACAAGTATCTTTAACAAAATGAAGTTTGGAATCTCTAGATTTACCTTCTATAGAAATAGTATCTCGTTTAAGACTTTTGAAGTTAATTTTATCTGCTTCGTGAAAACGTAATCTTTGTACAGCTTGAAAGGCTCGCGTAGCTAGTTTTTGACATTCTTGAGATCCTAATGATTTATGAAAATATTTATATGGTTTATCTAATGCATAACATTGCATAGAATAATCGGAATATCCATACTCTAAAGAAATATCAGTAAGTTGCTTAGCTATTTCTTTCTTGTTCGAAGATGTTTTGTATTTAGTTAATAGTGCTTGATACTTTTTATCATGGCTTAATTTATGATATCTTTTTAAACATTCATTTAAACAATCGTTATAAATGGAAATACCTATTTTCTCTAATTTATCTAAAATACTAGAAGGATTATCATTATTAAAACATAGTTCATATTCAACAACATAAGATGGTGTGATACATTTGGCCATAACGAATCTCCTTTCTTTGTTGTTTTATCACTATAATTATATCTTAAAACAGGCGTATTTTATGGATTCTAATCTTATTTTGATAATAGATTTGTAGTATAAATTATCTTTAAAAATGTAGGTCTTTCGGCTAGATAAATTGTAATATAAAATATTCTTAAGAGATGAGGACATATCTATGACATCTACTTTGTTAACAGATTTATTAAAGAGTTTAAGTTTACTAGGTTTATTTTTGATTATTGGTTTTATATTACGTGCTAAGGTAAAACTATTTCAGAAGACATTTATTCCTGCTTCTGTAATAGGTGGAACATTACTTTTATTACTAGGACCTCAAGTATTAAATGTATTACCTACACCATCATCTTGGTTTGATTATTATGCAATTATTCCAGGGATATTGATTGTTCCGGTTGTTACTGCTACACCACTTGGTTTAAAACTTGATAAATCAAAGTTTGCGAGTGAACGAGATACATTAAAGAATGTTATTCCTTTAGCTTTTATTGGATTAACGGTATCGATGTTACAGTTTGCAGTTGGCTTTGGCACAAACGTGTTATTTCAAAAACAATATGATCTATATGATGTATTTGGTATAGAACTAGCAATAGGATTTGTTGGGGGTCATGGTACAGCAGGAACACTAGGAAATATGCTATCTGAAATGAACCTATCATATTGGCAAACTAGTCAAGGAGTAGCTGTTACAACAGCTACGCTAGGGCTAGTCGGTGGTATTTTGATTGGGATTATATTGATTAATTGGGCTGCGAGATCTGGTAATACGTCTTTATTATCTAAGCCGGCGGATATTCCTCTAGCTTTTCAACAAGGATATGAAAAAGACACAAATAAACAAATATCTGCTGGTAAAGAAACGACATCATCCTCTTCTATTGATGTGCTTGGATTCCATGCGGCAATTATCTTTCTAGGATGTGGCTTATCTTACTTATTATTAAAAGTATTTAAGACATATAATGTACCTATTCTATCAGGCATATCTGTATGGGCATATGGAATGATCGTAATGGCAATTATCTGGTGGGTAATTTGTAAATTAAAAGTAGATTATTTAATTGATTCTAAAATAAAAGGACATATTACAGGATCATTAACCGAATTTGCTGTCATTGCGGCTATTGCTAGTCTTCCATTAAAAGCAGTCATGTCTTATTTAATTCCGATTATTGTGATGAGTGTATTAGGTTATCTTGTTACGACTTTTACATTACTTGTGATGTGTAAGAAATTATTAAAAGGATATTGGTTTGAACAAATGATTGGTACATTAGGAATGGCTACAGGTGTATTTATTACAGGTGTTTTATTACTAAGAATATGTGATCCAGATTTAGAATCTCCAGCATTAGCTAGTTATTCTATTTCTTACTCCATTACAAGTGTTGTCTATTTTGCAATGCTAAATCTATTTATTGTTTTACCAACACAAATTGGTGCGTTACATACAACAATGATTGCCTTTGCGATTGCATGTGTATTTGTGATAGGTAGTGTTGTATCTAGTAAGATTGCATTTGGTAAATCATTTAGAGGAAATTAAAAGGAGGAATCATCATGAGAAGTGATACAGTCAAAAAAGGTAAACAACAAGCTCCACATCGTTCATTATTTCGTGCATTAGGTTTTACAGATGAAGAATTAAATCGACCATTAGTTGGTATTGTTTCGTCTTATAACGAGATTGTTCCGGGACATATGAATCTAGATAAGATTACAGAAGCGGTCAAACAAGGAGTCGCTATGGCTGGGGGAACACCTGTTGTATTTCCTGCAATTGCGGTATGTGATGGAATTGCGATGGGGCATATTGGCATGAAATATTCTTTAGTAACTAGAGAATTAATTGCGGATTCTACAGAAGCGATGGCGATGGCACATGCTTTTGATGCATTAGTCATGATTCCTAATTGTGATAAGAACGTTCCAGGATTACTTATGGCTGCCGCAAGAATCAATATTCCTACTATATTTGTAAGTGGTGGCCCAATGTTAGCAGGTAGAGTTAACGGGCAAAAAAGAAGCTTATCAAGCATGTTTGAAGCAGTAGGGGCGAATGCGGCTGGGAAAATAACTGATGAAGAATTAACACAATTTGAAAATAAAGTATGTCCAACATGTGGCTCTTGTTCTGGGATGTATACAGCAAATAGTATGAATTGCTTAACTGAAGTATTAGGGATGAGTCTAAGAGGAAATGGTACAATTCCTGCTGTTTATTCAGAAAGAATCCGTCTAGCAAAGAAAACGGGTATGCAAGTAATGAAGCTATTAGAAGATAATATTTGCCCAAGAGACATTATGACGCGTTTTGCAATTCATAATGCATTAACCGTAGATATGGCATTAGGCTGTTCTACAAATACGATGTTACATATACCTGCTATCGCGCATGAATTAGGTTTAGATTTTGATATTGAACTAGCGAATGAAATTAGTGAGAAAACACCAAATTTATGTCACTTAGCTCCTGCTGGCCCTACATATATCGAAGACTTAAATGAAGCTGGTGGCGTATATGCTGTAATGCATGAATTAAATAAAAAGAATTTATTATATACAGATTGCTTGACGGTAACAGGAAAGACAGTTGGTGAAAATATTCAAGATGTAGATAATACAAATACAGATGTTATTCGTTCAATTAATCATCCATATTCTAGTACGGGAGGACTTGCAGTACTAAAAGGAAATTTAGCGAAGGAAGGTAGTGTTGTAAAACGTTCAGCAGTAGATGAGTCTATGTTAGTCCATACTGGCCCAGCACGAGTATTCGATTCAGAAGAAGATGCGATACAAGCTATTCTTACTAGTCAAATTCATCCAGGCGATGTTGTAGTCATTCGTTATGAAGGACCAAAAGGTGGACCAGGAATGAGAGAAATGCTAAATCCTACTTCAGCTATTGCAGGTATGGGATTAGATACTAGTGTTGCTTTAATTACAGATGGTAGATTTAGTGGCGCATCTCGTGGTGCTTCTATTGGTCATATTTCTCCTGAAGCAGCAGTTGGTGGCTCAATTGCTTTAGTTGAAGAAGGAGACTTAATTGAAATTGATATACCAAATTATTCAATTCAATTACTTGTAAGTGACGAAGAACTAGAAGAAAGACGCAAGAAGTGGAAACCTCGTACACCAAAAGTCACAACAGGATATCTAGCAAGATATGCAGAGCTTGTATCTTCTGGTAGTAAAGGGGCAATTTTAGAAGTGCCTAGTAAGAATCATAATTGATATAAAGTTAACAATGCGGTGATAAAATAGATAACAAAAGAGGATAAAGCTATGGACATGTTAGAAAGATATAAACAAGCTGAAAAATTATTGCCTTGGAATATAAAAGAAGCGGTATTAAATGGTAAGCCACAGATTAATTGGCTAAATGATGATGAATTCTATTATGCAAAAGAAGATAGAATCGATGGTAAATACAGCGTTAAGTATGTAAAAGTAAATTGTAAAAATGGTAGTGAAGAAGAACTATTCGATAACTTTGCATTACTAGAAGCATTAGAAGTAGATAGTTTACCAATTGTTACATTTAAAATCGATGGGGATTGTTATTCTTTTGAATATAACAATAGAAAATATGTTTTTCATGATGACACGAAGAAATTAGAAGAAAAAGAATATTGTTTTTCTAATGCATATTGTTTATCACCTGATGAAACAAAAGCGATTATTCGTAAGAAATATGATTTATATCTAATCGATACAAATTCATTACAAGAAACAAGAATTACTTTTGATGGCGAAGAAAATAATTGTTATGGGAAAGTGGCGGAATATAGTGGCTATGTTGGAATGATGCGTAATCAAGAAGAACCAATAGACGCATTATGGAGTCCTAATTCTAGATATATTTTGACTTATCGTTTAGATCAAAGAGCAGTAAAAGACTTATATATTATTGAATCTTATGATGAAGAAGGTAGAGATTCTATTCGTCCAAGATTAAAGACATATAAATGTGCTTTCCCTGAAGATAAAGATGTTCCTCTAGCTTATTATTGTTTATATGACACTGAGACAAATGAATTTAAGTATTTAGATTTAGAACCACAAGTATCAGGTTCTTCCTTATTAAATCCTTTCTTTTCTTCAGTTAAGTGGTTAAATGATGAATATTTCTATTTAACAATTGTACGTCGTTCACATAAATCTGCCGCATTCTATCTTGTTCATACCGATGGAATAGTTAAAAAAGTAGTAGATGAAAGTGCTGAAGATTTTGTAAATATTGGTACATATGGACAATTAGATGGAGCGCCAGGATATGCTTATTCTAATTTTGTAACAGATGATTTAAAAATAGTCGTATGGCAATCTGAAAGAGATAACTATGCTCGTTTATTTACCTATGATGTAGAAACAGGAAAAGAAATAGGTGCAATTACACCGGAAGATTGTATTGTTTCAGAACTACTATATTGGAATTCAGAATGGATTTATTTCTATGCGAATTGTTTAAAAGATTCTAGTGATCCTTATTATCATTATCCTTGTCGCGTGAAATATGATGGTAGTGATTTTACAGTATTATGTAAAGAAGATGGCGAACATGAGACAAGTGTAAGTGAAAACTACATCGTGGACTCATGGTCTAGAGTAGATGCTTCACCAATCACAAATATTTATACAAGTGACGGACAGTTTGTAAAAGAACTTGTAAAAGCAGATATATCGGATTTATTAGATAGAGGATATGTTATGCCAGAGAGATTCAGTGTAATCGCAAGTGACAATGAAACTGTATTATATGGCTTAATTGTTAAACCAAGAGATTTTGATCCAAATCAAACATATCCATTTATTGATTACATTTATGGTGGTATGCAATGTATCAACGTACCTAAAGCATTTGCATATAAAGCAAGTATTGCAGGAAGAGAAGTACTTGGTGGCTTAGAAGAATTTGCTCAACTTGGATTTGTAGGAATTATCTTAGATGGTTTAGGAACACCAATGCGTGGTAAGAAATTACATGCGGTTAGTTATGAGAATATCCATGGTTGTGCAGGCTTAAAAGATCACGTATATTGTTTAGATCAAATCAAGAAATTATATCCATTTATTGATTTAGATAGAGCAGGTATGTGGGGAAATTCTGGTGGAGGATGTGCGACGAGTAGAGCAATGCTAGAATATCCTGATGTATATAAAGTGGGGGTATCTTCAGCGGGAAACCACGATCAAAGAATGTATAACGAAAGCTGGACAGAACATTATTATGGTTCGTATAAGAAAGAAATCTATATCAAAGGGGATAATACGGCATTAGCGAAAAACTTAAAGGGTAAATTATTTATTGTACATGGTGCTGTAGATGATAATGTCGCTATGTCACAAAGTATTCGTTTAATTGATCAATTGATATTAGAAGACAAAGATTTCGATTTCTTAATCTTACCTAGAACAGATCATAATGTTCCTGCTAATCCATATTTTATTCGTAAGAAATTAGATTACTTTGTTAAATATTTATTGAAGGAAGAAGTTCCAGAATATCACTTCAATAAAGCAGAATAAGTTAGGAAGGTAGAATGATTGTTTTAGAAGAAATACTTATCGCAAATGGAATCACCATATTAATGATGTGTTTTTTACTAGATTGTAGAAGAAAGAATCGAGAGAATCTACATACGGAAGATAAAATCTATGATGGTATGGTTATTGCAAATTTGGTTGGTGCATTACTAGAAACAATTGCGTTTTTAGTAGATGGAAAAGATATCGTTTTAGGTAGACAAATTAACTATATTTCTAATAGTTTATGTTTCTTAGGTACTGTAACGATTGGTATGTTATGGTGCTTCTATGTAGATTTAAGAATATATCGTAATTATAATCAGACGTTTCGCCATAAAAGATGGATTTTTATTCCATGGATAATCGAAATTTTAGCGATAATCGTGAATTTGTTAGGTACTGGAGTTTTATTTAAAATTTCTAGTAATAATGTATATGAAAGAGGAGTTTTAGCTGTTTTAGGTTATATCTCCTTAATGATTTATTTTGTATACAGTATTTACCTAGTTTATCACTCTAAAAAAGAAGGTATAAATCTAAACTTCTTCCCGGTATTCTATTTTGTTGGACCATGTTTAGCAGGAGTACTTATCCAATTCTTATTCTATGGAATTACATCTTCATGGATATCTGTTGCGATAGCTTTAACATTTGTTCAGATGCAAAACTATGCAGAAAACTTATATATTGATGAGTTATCTGGTCTTTATAACCGTAGATATCTAAATGGTGTTTTAGGGAAAAATGAAAAGACAAATAAAAATAGCTTATATGGAATAATGATGGATGTGAATGATTTTAAACTTGTGAATGATCGATATGGTCATAATGAAGGAGATCGCGCGTTATGCAAAATAGGAGATTTATTATTTAAGTCAATTCCTAGTAACGCTATCGCAATTCGCTATGCAGGAGACGAGTTTATCATTTTATTATTCAATTCTAAAGAAGAACAAGTAAAAGACACGATAAATGAAATCACACAGAACTTAATGATATATAACGATTCAAAAGAAAAGCCATATACATTAAGTTTAGCAATGGGATATACAAAGTTTGAAGATAAAGATGATGCAAGTAGTTTCTTAAATCATATGGATAAAAACATGTATATCGAAAAAGATAAATATCACGCATCAAAATAAGGGTACTTCATTGGTACCTTTTATTGTATACAAAAAGTAGACAAGAAAGTATACAATAAAGTATCCAATAAATTTGAAATCGGTTATAATAAAGCCACTTAATAGGTGGTGATACGAATGAACATTGGGGCAGAAACTGAAAACATTGAATTTAAAAAGACAACGGGTGAATTAAAAGAAGGAATCATATCTTTAACATCTATGTTAAATAAAAATGGTTATGGTGTTTTATATTTCGGTGTAAAAGATAATGGTGATGTGATTGGGCAACAAATAGGAGATAGAACACTTCGTGATGTATCACAAGCTATTGCATATTATGTAAAGCCACAAATTATCCCAACGATTACATTAGAACTAATAGATGACAAAAATGTGATTAAAGTATCTGTACAAGGTAGTGAAAAACCATATTCTGCATATGGTAAGTATTACATGCGTTCAGCTGATGAAGATAGAGAATTATCCCCTGAGCAATTAAGAGTAATGATGTTTAAGAAGAGTGAAATAGATGTTATTTCTCATATTGAATCAACAGACCAAGAATTAACCTTTGGACAACTCAAGACGCTTTTTGCGATTAAAGGACTAACAGTAAATAAACAATTTGAGAAGAATGTAGGCTTATTTACAGAAAATAAAAAATATAATTTGATGGCTATGTTACTAGCGGATCATAATGATATTTCTATTAAAGTAGTAACTTTTAGAACAAATGATAAAAGTGAATTGATTAAAAGAAATGAGTATGGTGGTAAATGCTTACTTGTTGCGATGGATCAAGTTTTAAGCTATATGGAAGCGATTAATGATACAAATGTAGAAATGAATGCTAAGCAAAGAAAAGAAGAAAGTTTATTCGATTTATCTAGTTTTAGAGAAGCGTGGGTAAATGCATGTTTACATACAAGATGGGATAAACTGAATCCACCAGCTGTATATATCTTTAACGATAGAATTGAAGTGATTTCTACTGGTGGTTTACCTGAGGATTTAACAGAAGAAGAATTTTTCATGGGTATTAGTCGTCCAATTAATATTCAACTACAAAAAATATTTGGACAACTAGGTTATGTAGAACAAACAGGGCATGGTATACCTTTGATTATTCATAATTATGGTAAGCAAGCTTTTACGATAACAAAGAATTATATCAATGTCATAATTCCCTTTAACCGTAAAAATATAGTAGAGAAAAAATATAATCCAGAATTAAACCAAGCAGAGAATCAATTGTTAGAATTAATTAGGTCGAATCCAAAGTATACGATTAAAGATTTAGAGATTGTTACAGAGTATAGTGATAGTTATATTAAAAAAGTAATCAAAGAATTAAAAGAGAATCATTTGATTGAAAGAGTTGGTTCAAATAAAGGTGGATATTGGAAAGTAAATAATTAAGATAGAAGGAATTTTATGGTTCCTTCTTTTTATATTCCCTAATTTAAGGTAGAATTGTTAACTGGAGTGCAAAGCTCCCGTCAGTAGCGGCTACCTGACGTTAAACGAAAATAAGGAGATGAATTTTTAAATGAAAACAAAGACTTTTACTAGAATAGCGATGATTGCGGCAATTTATGCTGTAATTACACTATTACTTGCACCAATCTCATTTGGAAATATCCAAGTGAGATTCGCTGAAGCATTAACAATGTTACCATTAATTTATGAACCAAGTATTTGGGGTGTAACATTAGGTTGTTTCTTAGCTAACTTAATTGGTGCAATGACAGGAGTAAATCCTACAGGAATGATTGATGCTGTAGTAGGTACTCTTGCGACATTACTTGCGGCGATTTGTACATATCGCTTACGCAACAAATGTATAAAGAAATATCCAGTGTGGGCAATCTTAATGCCAGTCATCTTCAATTTCTTCTTTGTAGGAATTGAACTTGGCGTATTATATTTCCCAACAAATGTAGTGACAGGATCATTAATCTGTGGCATAGAAGTTGCCATTGGAGAAATTATTTCTGTTCTTCTTGGTTATATATTAGTGAAATTCTTAGATAAGAATAAGATATTGGAGAAATAAAAATGAAGAAAGTTCTAGAAGGGGCAATATTAGTTGTATTAGTTTTCATGCTTATGCTAGGCATATATGCACGAATCTTTCATCATCATCCAAAAAAGGGTGAGGTTACTCCTTCTAGTTCACCTGAAGTAACGGTGTCACCTAGTAGTGAAGCGACAAGTAGTCCTACACCTACAATTGATCCAAGTGTATTTACAGATACAGATAGTTACTTAATCCTAGCAAACAAAAAACATAAGTTACCTGATGGATATGTACCAAGTGATTTAGTACAACCACAAGTATTAGGTAATGGCGCTTCTATGCGAAAGAAAGCCGCTGAAGCATTAGAAGAGATGTTCGCTGCAGCTAGTAAAGACGGGGTAACGTTAAGACTTGTATCAGGATATAGAAGTGAAGCAGATCAAAGCTATTTATATTACAACGTATATGGTGGTGGAGATGTAGCAGATGCGAAAAGTTCTAGACCAGGATACTCTGACCATCAAACAGGATTAGCTGCAGATATTGGCGCTACAGTAGAAAGAGAAAATGCGACAGGTTGTGATTCTTTGACAACAGATGCCGAATCTAATGGTAGTAATCGAGCTTGCTTTGGTAATGTGACTGAAGGTATATGGTTAAGAGAACATGCCCATGAGTATGGATTTATTATGCGTTATCCTAAGGGTAAGTATGAAATTACAGGATATACATATGAACCATGGCACTTTAGATATGTTGGTGTAGAATACGCAACAGCAATCTATAATGTAGATGAGTTTGAAAGTTTTGAAGAATACTTTAATGTAAGTGGTGGAATGTACGAGGAATAAATATGATTAAGAATTATATATTATCTTTATTAGCGATGGCTTATATGCCACTTATGACTATATTTACGATATTAATCTTTGTAAGTATCTTTGTACTTTCTAATATTTCAGCAGTAATCATGAAAACAGTTATTGGTATTCTAGCAATCGTACTTGCAATAGTATTATTCAAATACAATATCGAAAAAGAACGGATTAAGAAATTTATTCGTCAATTAAATCATGCTGAAGAATATGATAACTGTGTAATGCTTGGTTCCTTATTCTTAGTAGAAGATAGAATGATCGTTTATAAAAAAGGAAAATGTAAAGAATATTCTTATACTGATGTCACAAGTATTAAGCTACTAAATGATAAAAAGAAAAAAGCATCACTAACAATTTGTGGCGAAGAGTACGCTGTACCACTAGCTTCTAGTAAACAAGGTGATAAGCTAGCTTCATTTTTAAAAAGAAAAAATCCATCAATTCAAATCGATGGATTTAATGAAATATCACTTAACCAATTACATGATATTGATACATCCTTATAGTTATACTATGAGGATGTTTTTATCATGGCTAAGACTATAAATATAAGTTCTTATTTCATGATTAGGATATAACAATGATAATGCATGCGTATAGGTCATTAATTGCTCACGATACATTTTTTGAATGTCACTAATAGAAGCAGAGTCAGTCTTAAAGTCTAATAAGATAATCTCTTTTTCATTTATTGCTAGAAAGTCAATTACACCTTGAATATATGTATCTCCTTCTTTTACAAAGAAAGGATATTCTTTATAGATTTTCATAGATAAAGCTTCTTGATATATATCTGAATCTGAGAAGTTTAAGATATGTTCTTTAGCACTATCACGAAGATCATATTGTCTTAAATCTTCCATTGTCCATTCTCTATTAGGTAGTTCTGCTAATACTTCATGCATTAATGTACCATGAGATTTACCACCAGCAATTTTAGAAGTTAAGTTAGGTAAACGATTAAACTCTTTTTCACTAGGACGAATAGAAGCAGGATATACTTTTACATCTAAATCAAATGTAGGTAAAACTGTAGCTGTATTCGTACTTTCTTTATTTTCAGTATCTAAGTCATAGAGACCTACTTCAACAATATCAAATAGATTTGGTATTGAATTTAAAGCAGTTAGGATTAGTCCTGTCATTCCTTTACGATTATTTAAAGAAGCTAAGTTAAATTCTTCGTGGGCTTTTTTTCTATTTTCTACATTATCCACAATATATAGCTTTTCTTCAGCACGAGTTAATGCAACATAAAGTAATCTTGTGAATTCTTCTAAGTCTTCTATATTTTGCTTATACTCCATCGCAATTCTTTGCATAGTAGGACGTACAGTACGATAAGGCATATCTAAGTGATTAAAACCTAAACCAAGCGCTTCATCTACTAATATAGGGGAAGAAAAATCCATCATTTTATTTTGACTTGTACTCCATAAGAATACGACCTTATATTGAAGACCTTTAGATTGGTGAATTGTTGTGACAGTTACGACATCATCATCTCTATTTCGAGACATCGCTTCCGTAGATTTTTCATCCACAGAAGCTTCCATAAATTCCATTAAGTCATAGATGCTATGAGACTTTTGTTCAAGGGTAATCGTTTTCTCATATAAGAAGTCAAAGTTAGCTTGATCTTTTGGACTCATTCGATTATAGAAGTCATTTTTCGTGCTAATTGCATTTAATAAAGCAGTTAGACCATCACGACTCGCAATATCTAAAAAGGAATTTAAATCTTCAAATATTTCCGGATGAACTTTTTGTAATCCTGTATACATACTTCCATGTTCGATTTTGATTTTCGCTAAATCTTCATCACTTAAATCATATAGTTTAGAAGTGACTACAGCTAGTAAAGATAAAGTATCTTTTTGATCGACGATGACTCTTAAAAGAGAGAGAATTGTTTGACATAACGCCGTCTTAAAGAAACCTTCACGAGCATCAATATCATAAGGAACATTAAAACGGTCAAATGCGTAACGTAATGTGGATTTATCTGTATGACTTCTTACAAGTACCGCAAAGTTTTTAAACGGTATACCTTGCTCGGCATGTAAACGTAATATTTCTTGGGAAATATAATAGGCTTTAGCTTGTTTTAAAGTAATCGCTTCTTCACATGTATCTTTGTTTACAAGAACAAATTTAACAGGATCTGGTTCTTTTAATACTTGTCTATCTGTTCCAACGGTAACCGTATCTTTTTCGTCATATGCATCTTTACAACCAGGAACGTTCATGATTTTTTTGAATAATGTATTACAGAACTCAACGATGTTATTTTTAGAACGATAGTTATGTTCTAGTACAATGACTTCTTCGTCTTCTTCATGGAATAAAGAACGCATTAAATCCGGTTTGGCTTGTCTGAAACGATAAATCGATTGTTTGACATCACCTACTCTAAAGATTGTTCCAGGGGCAGCAATTAGTTTAATAATCTCATTTTGTAATGTAGAAGTATCTTGGAATTCATCTACCATGACTTCTTTAAATGTATTTTGATAGATTTTAGATATCGCACCATTATCTTTGATTAGGATGTTATAGGCATATCTTTCCATATCAGAAAAATCCATACCTGCTTCTTTGAGTTTCGCTTCTTTAAAATGATTTGCGGTTAATTCTACTAAGCTAATGATGGTACTAGCAATAGGCATAATCTCTTTACTATCTTCTTTATATGTTTTTAAGTCATATAGTGTTTCAGATAGTTTAGATAGTTTAGCTGTAAACTCTTTGCGTACATTTGAATATTCAAGATTTTTACCGTTTGTAGGTGTTTTAAGTTCTAAAGAGAAATTCAATAAACGATCTACAAGTAATTCATAATTGTTATCGTTAATATTATCTAGTAAAGATTCCATCTTTTTTCTAATTAAGATAATGTCATTTACTTTAGGGGCAAGCTTTTCATCTAATAATGCTAAGTTTTCCATAATGCTTAGACAATTTGTGACAGCTAAAAGATGAATACGAATCTGTTCATAGAAGTAATAACGAATGGTTTCATCATGTAAACATGAATCAGGATCTAATTTGTTATAAGATTCTTGAAGCCAAGCACTAGGATCATCAGTACTTTCAGATACAATCATAATTTTATAGATCAAACTTTGTAATGTTCCATAATCTTCACTTCTAGTTGATAAGTATTCTAAGCACTTAATTAAACTGTCATGATCAATCACATTCATTTCTTCAATCGCTTTTTGAATACTTAGAGCGAATAAGTTTTGTTTATGGCCATCATCTAGAATATTTTTAGGAATAGCAGGATCTAAACCAATGACGTTATAGTATTTCTCAATGATTGTTTTACAGAAGGCATCAATGGTTGTGATATTTGCTGTAGCAAGTAATACCATTTGTTTCTCAATCCACTCTTTATCGGCACCTTCTTTTGTATATTCTTCTTGTAGTCTAGCAGCTACACGGTTTTTCATTTCTCCTGCTGCAGCGGCAGTAAACGTAACAGCTAAGATTTCATCTAAAGATACTTTATCTACTAAGCATCTTTTAATTAATCTAGAAACAAGTACACCTGTTTTACCAGCACCAGCAGAAGCAGACACAAGGATATTTGTGCCAACTGTTTCTACAGCTCTAGCTTGTTGTTTATCTAGTTGCATGACTCATCCTCCGTCTTATCTTTTGTGAATTTGAAATCTTCATCAATGATTGGTTTCGCTTCTTTTAATTGACCGCTAAAATTACAAATACATTTATATTTACAGAATGTACAAGCTCCTATTACAGGTTCTAGCTTGATATCACCATCTAATAAGTTTTCTCTAAAGTAACGATATAAATAATCCATACATTCTTTTACTTTGTCATAATCATAAATCTTATTTGGATTATGATATAAAGCATAATCTGTATCAATATCAGAAGGATTTTCTAATGCCCATCCTTTTAACGCTTTTGTTTCATTCATGGCATCCATATAAGTTTCTTCATTCATCTCAATAGGTGTAATACCTGTTTTCATCTTATAGCCACTAGAAGCAGGTAGAGTGGTATTCTGTGTTTGCATATTATAGTAATAAGCTCCTAATGGTTTATACTCGTTACCACAATTTTCTACAATTAAATAAGTAAGAAGTTGTAGTTGTAATCCTGCTTTAATACTAGCTGGAGAAAGCTTATGTTCACTAGATTTATAATCAATAATTCTAAAGTAACCATTTACTTCATCTACGCGGTCTATCACACCTCTTAATGCAATACCATCAAAACAATTCGCATCAAACTTTTCTTCTACATGTACTGGCTTAAATAATGTATTATCTTCAACATTTTGTAAGTAATCTATAGATACTCTTAATGAATGCATAAGTCTTTCTTTTGTTAGAGCATGAATTGATGATTCAGTTGGTGATATAACATCAAGTTCCTCAAAATATGGTGTAATAATCGTATCGATTTCTTCATCGCTAATTTGAGGATAGCGTTTACCATATTTCTTTACGGCATTTTCCATTACACTATGAGATACAGTACCAATAAATGCATTGTTATTCTCTGTATAAGATTCATCTCTTACATTTAAACCTGATTGAATAAAGTAAGAGTAAGGACAACTAAAATATCTTTCTATACTAGAGATAGAACCATGGATAAGATGTTCTTTATCTTCAAATAAAGGACTAGCGATATCTCTACTTAATTTATGATTTTTATTTTCCATTTCTTGATTACGTACTAATTTCCAACTTGATTCGTTATTTCCATCAATTTGTTTAATCTCAAAAGCAAGTTGGATTTCTCTACCTTGGTAGTCATTTGTTGCATAAGAATAAATGATATGACTAGCACTATGATGAATCCAATCTAATTGTTCCATGTATGCATGATGTCTTTCACTAAGTGAAGGATATTCTTTGATACTAGCGACATAGGCTTCATCAAATAATCCTTTTTTAACTGGAACACTAGGATAAGCTCTACCAGAACAACCTAATATATATGTAATTTCTTTAGAAGGTACAGGATGAGTTAAGTCTGTAACCATACAGAAAGAAGAATAATTTACATTCTTTTGTAACGTAATTTGTAATATCTCTTTGGTGATAAAGATGACATCTTCTTCGTCTCGAAGTTCATCTAATGTATGCGATAAAATATTATAAATTTGAAGGGCTGATTCTAGTTCTTTTTTATCTTCTAGAATAGGTAACTTAGACATTAATTCATATGCACGATTTAATGCATCAATAGGTGTTGTAGAGTCTAATAAATAGAATACATCATCACGGATTAAATCTAGATAATCATTACATTCATCGATAATCGCATTCATCTTCTTTTCATCACGATGTAATAAAGGTAATGATTTAGACATAATAATTGTTTGATATTCATCAGGATGATCATTTAAATAATTGATGACTCTATCATTAGCACTATATGCAAAAGCATTATATTTTAAGCATGTAATGAAGGATTCATTATCCTTTTGTAAGGCAAACATAACGAGTGTATAAAATATATAAGGTATATTTGTACATACTTTTTCTTGATAAGCATAAAAAGGAATATGATAACGATCAAATACTTGTTTTAATACAGGATAAGTATCACTATAGCTACATAAAATGATGTTACAAGGTTTCTTCTGTAAACAAATATCTTGTGCTACAGCTTCTATTTCTTGTCTAGTACTTAATGCATATCTTCTTTCGTGACTCTTACATTCTGTTTTAAAAGAAACAGGATGAATATTCGGTTGAGAAAGAATTTCCTCTAATACTTTATAGTTAAAATAATTAGTTTCAAATAAAGGATAACTTGTGACTTCTTCATAAGAACTAACTTTATTTATACTATCTTTATATGTACTAGCTAGTCCTTTTTCTGCTAGTTCTTCTTCTAAGATAAGAGATAGGATATGTTGTAGTTCTTTTTCTCTACTAGTCGTGTTAGGTAAAGAAGAAACAGGAATATTCCATAGTAGCATTTCTCTAGCAAAGGAAATGACTTCATCCATAAATTCAGGATAGTTAAACATTTCTCTGTAGCAAGGAAAATCTTCTTTTTCTGCTAATAACTTATGTCTAACAATAAGTGAAGTTCTTTCTTTTAATTCATTCCCTTTTTCTAGTAAATTACTTAAAGTAAATAATCTAGTTCCGAGTTCTCCATTACTTTTGGATAATAAATCGTGATAAATAAATTCTTTTTGATATTCTGAGCATAATATGTATTTCATATTATAAATTTTACCATGTAAAAATTAAAATGCATGAAATTAGGGGAATGAGAAAAACAAGTGTTTTCATCGCTCTTTTCTTGTTAATTTTTGATTTTGAACCACAACATACGGAAGTACATTTCGATACGATTAGAAAAATGGTTAGATATTTCAATCAATCAGAAGATCAAGGAAAGTTATTTATCAATTATCCTAGGATGCAATCTTATAGGCATTTAGTATCTTTACCGGATCATCATTTTCTGGAATCTAAATTACAGTATCAAGATTTTCATCATTATAAAGAGATAGTATCGAATGAAAGCTTCAATAGCAATGTGGCAACATATGACTACATTACTTTTGTTAGCCTTGCCTATCATCATTTATGTAAGTTATTAAGAATACAATCTAATACATTACTTGTTCCTTCATTAGATTTATATGAGCAAATAGAATATATCAAAGTATTTGATGCACAAATACATGCAATACAAAAAGGATTTGTGTGGATATTAAATACTTGCATAATGATTTTAGTTGATTACCAACCTATTCATTTCTTTGAACAGATAGAAAAACATTCCACATCGTTTTCACTTCCTAGTTTTTGAGTGGGAATATATGAGAATTGTCTAGAACAAGATAGAATATCTAAAAAGAAAATTACCAATTCTGTTACTTTGGCTAAATTAATTTGTCCTAATTTGACTAAAATTATGTAGCAAAACATCAAAATGTATAGAAAACAAGCTTAAAAGTGTAAATTTTAAGTTAATAATATTGACAACCTGAGTCGGGGGGGGGTACACTTTTCTGCGTAATATATACAAAGTACTAGTTATGAGCAAAGGTATAGAAATATACTGACGCAAAGCTACTTGCCTAAGTTGTGCATGTTTTGCATACATATATGGTAGAAGGGTTGCATTAATATTCGGATTTTTTATCCGCGTGTTAATGCTTTTTTTGTGGGGTGATAAAGATGGGGAACTTTATTAGAAAACTATTTACTGTATTAATGACAACAGTTTTAATGATTACTTGTTCAGTATCAACAAGAATCTATGCTGAAGATACATCTGCTAGTGTAACATCTATAAAATACAAAGATGATAATGGGAAAATGGTTGATTTGACAGAGAATTCAGTAATTAAAGATGGAACTGAATTAGAAATCTCAGGGAATTTTAATATTTCTAATATTCGTGACGAATCCTCAACTGGAAACAAGCAATTTGAAGTTGATCTTAATCCTCAAAATATCACTTTAGATACGTATGAGGAAACAATAATTTCTGATTCTAATGGTAGTACATATCATATTTCAAATGGAAAAATCTATATTACCGTTACAGAAGAATATTATAAAACGAATTCTAATATTATCGGCACGTTTACTATAAATGGAAAGGTAAATGTTACTGATACAACAGTTCAAGATAAACAAAATGTAGATATTAAAATAGATGGTAAGACTGTCAAAGTTATTTATGATAAAAACATTACAGAAAGTACACTCAATAGTAATAAAGAGACAGTAGGTACTGTTTATAAAGGCTCAGACGGTAACTTTTATCAAGACTTTAAAATTACGATGAATTCTTGGAATGGTGATAATACAGTCACTTCTTTAACCGATACAATGGGAAGTAACTTAACATTATCAGGAGATATCAAAGTAACGAATGATAGTACAAATCAAGATATAGGAACATATTCTGATTTTTCATCAATCAATGGTTTAGTAGTTCCTGCAAATAATCAGGTTTCTTTAACATACACTGCAAAAATTAATGTGGATAGTTCAAGCATATTAGGAGATGTTTTAAATGTAGAAAATGGTTATGGTAATAGCTTTAAGGCTACATATAAAACAAATAAAGATACAGATAAAGAAACAGAGAATAAAACAGTAGTAGTTAATAGACAAGAACCTTCTTTTAATAAATCAGGTACTAAAGTAGATGATACTATTGTTTGGACAATAACCATAAACCTTGGATCATATAAAGAATTAAGTGATAAAACATTCAATGAGTTAGTTACAGATTTTAAAGATACTTTAGGTACTGGCATGGAGTCTACTAAAAACGTATCGATAGATGATTTTGTGGAAAATCCTGTTGGTTCAGGCATCTATACAGCAACATATACAACAAAAATTACAGCAGATACTTCAACGGGTTATACATTTAAAAATACAGCTGATTTTAAATTTGACGGTAAAGACAAAGAAATTAAAGGCGAAGTTGTTGTGGGTCCAACAGATACGATGATTGAAAAGACATTTGTGTCTTATGCAGATAAAGAATTCACTTGGAATATCAAGGTTAATTTCAAAGAGAATATGACAAGTGTTGTTTTAAAAGATTCTGCCGACTATATGAATCCTACGATTAACTATGTGGAAATTGACAATACGGTTATCGTGAATAAGGGAGATATAACAGAAGAAGGTAAAAAAATCTTAGATTCATTGAGAAGTGAAGAATGGGGAAGCAAAACTCTTTCTTTTAAAGATGACTATGTCAGTGCAAATGCGAATACTACAAAAAATATTACAGTAAAAACTATTCTTAGTGATAATCATCAATTAGTAAATGGAAGTAAGGTAACAAATAAAGCAACATTAAACTATAAAGTTAATGGCAATGATGGTAGCGACTCTTCTACAGCAGAATTTATTTATAACAAAAAAGTATCAAAGAGTGCTTCAATAGATACAAGTAGTAATGCAATCAATTATACAGTTAAGGTTCAATTACCTTATAGTGATAATATCGTTACTGGTAAGGTAGTTAGTGTTAAAGATACAATTGATAACGAATTTGAAATTGATAAAGATTCAATCAGTGCATCATATTTTGATTATTCAGGGAATTCAACTTGGATTGGTAATAATATAGCTAACCCTGTTGTTACATATGACAAAGAAAATAAAACATTTAGCTATACTTTAGCTGAAGATTTTGTGAATATTATCAAGAATAATCCAAGCAAGACATATGAATTAGTAATTAACTATAAAGCAAAACCAACAGATAAAACAGATTTATATAAAGATAATCAAAAACAAACAATCACTGTAACAAATACTGCAGAAGCTTTTATTGATGGAAGTTCATTAGGAGATTCAAGTACAGTTACAAATTATACTGCCCAGGATTTACTCAAAAAAGAAGGTACATTTAAAAATGGAAATACAGTAAATACATATGGAACATTTACTGTCGATGTTAATCCAAGTGGTGCAAAATTAAATAATGGTAATACTTTAAAAGCAGTAGACCAGATGAATAAAAATCTTGTCTATGATTTAGCGTCAATTAAAGTAGTAAATACTTCTACAAATAAAGATTTAACAACTAGTGAGTATAAAGTTGTGTTTAATGATGAAGCTAATAGCTTAACTTTTACTTTACCTGATGCAACACCAATAAGAATTACATATAATGCAACAATTGTATTACCTCCTGGAACTGTGCTTGATGAAAATAATGCGGGTAATGATTTTACATTATATGGTAGTAGTGAAGAATCAATTGAAAAGAAAAGCTATAACCTAAGTGGAAATTATAAGCCTACTGTTTATATTGAAGGAGAAACAGCAAAATTAACTCTTCTTAAATATGACTCACAAGATAATACAAAGATGCTAGAAAATGCTTCATTCAAGATTTATGAAGCTACTTATAGCAAAGACACAAAATCTTGGGATATTAGTAAAACTGAATCTACATTTAATGATAAGAATACATTTACAACAGATGCTAAAGGTACATCAATAGTTAGTGGTTTATTACTTGATCGGGTTTATGTCATTAGAGAAGTAGAAGCACCAGAAGGATATGCTGTCGCAAATGATGCTTTCGTTGTGTTTAAAGGTAATGAATTCGATAAATTGTCTTTACCAGATGATGGAAGTGTTAAAGTATATAACTCTAAGATTTCAACATTAAACTTTGCGGACGATGAGCTTGAAGCAAAAGGTAAATTAACAATATCTAAGGTATTTGCTAATCACACGGTAACAAATGATGATCTTACAAATATTACATTTAAGATTACAGGACCTGATGATTATCAAAACACACTCACTTTAAATGATATTAAAAACGCTGATGGTACTTATAGCAAAACAATAGAAGATTTACCAGTAGGTGAATATACTGTTGTAGAAACAATTTCTAATAACAAAGATACTGTAGAAACAACATATAAAGTGAATAATATTGAAAGTGAAGATGGAAAAGTTGTTGTTAGTTCATCTAAAGATGGAATAGTAGAAATTACAAATACATATAATGAAACTCCAGCTAATTCAGTAGGTAGCTTAACATTTACTAAGGCAATTGTGGGATCTGTAGCAGAAACAGATTTAGCAAATATTAGCTTTACAATTGCAGGACCAAATAACTATTCTGAAACTGTAAATTTAAGTTCTATGACTAAATCTAATGGAAGTTATTCGTATACATTAAATAACTTACCAATTGGAGAATATACAGTTAGTGAAAATAACGCATCAGTTAATGGATATACTGAGACAGTAAGTTACAAAGTTAACGGAACTGAAACAAACAAAGTAACTGTAAATGAAAATACTACAAGCAGTATGGCAATTACAGATACATATACACCAAAAGGTGGTCTAACAATCACTAAGACATTTGCAGGACATACTGTAAATACAGATGATTTAGATAAGATAAGTTTTGCGATTACAGGACCAAACGATTATTCAAAGACAGTAAAACTAGGTGAATTTACTCTTACAGGAAGCACATACACATATAG
>CAVIQY010000016.1:0-35517 GCA_963645035.1 bacterium
GAAGAATTAAACATTCCCTATATTGTTGATGACTTTTATGGACAATTAGATGAATTTATTTCTTTATATGGAAATCATCAAATAGAAAGTGAAATTATGTCTTTAGATTCATCATTAAGATGTATACAAATTATGGACGCGATTAGAGAGAAAAGCTTATGTTAAATGGAGTAATTTTTGATTTTAATGGTACATTATTTTTCGATTCTGAATATCATTTTGAGGTATTTCGAAAGTTAAAACAAGAACTGACGGGTAAAGATTTAACATTAGAAGAATTAGAAAAAGATTATTCTGGTAAACCTAATGTAGAAATATTTAAAAAGATGACAAATAATGCATTATCTTTAGAAGAATGTGTTGCTTTATCTAAAAGAAAAGAAGCGATGTATCGAGAATTAGTAAGAAAAGATGATGCGCATTTATGTAATGGTGCTACAGAACTATTTGATTTATTAAAAGAAAAAGAGATTCCTTTTACTATTGCGTCTGCGTCCATTAAAGAAAATATTGATTTCTTTGTTGAATATTTCCATTTAGATCAATGGTTTGATCCTAGTTTAATTGTTTATGATGATGGTAGTTATAAAGATAAAACCACTATGTTTTTAGAAGCGAAAAAAAGGTTAAATATTCAAGATCATTTTCTTATTTTTGAAGATTCTTTAAGTGGTATAGAATGTGCTAATCGTGTTGGCGCATCATTAATTGTGATTAAAAGAGAAAATCTAGAAAGCTATTATTCAAAATATCCAATAATTCAAACTGTTAATGATTTATCTGAATCGATTGAAACAGTAAAAACAATTTGTTCTGTATAATAGGGGCAGAGGTAAAACAGATGAATGATCAATATGAAGAATTAGCTAAAAATATTATTAAATATGTTGGTGGTATAGACAATATTGATAAGTTAACACATTGTATGACTAGACTTCGCTTTATTATTAAAGATTACAGTCTTGTTCAATATGATGCATTAAACAAGTTAGAAGGAGTAAGTGGTGCTTTAAATTCTAATGGTATTGTTCATGTTGTGATTGGTCTAAAAGTTAAACAAGTATATGATGCGATAAATAAGATATTAGAGCCTAATCAAAACGATAAACAAGACAAAAAGAGGATAAAGAAAACACCATTACAGCAGTTTATTTCCATCATGACGGATATCTATGTTCCTTATTTTGGTGTAATTGCTGCGTGTGGTATCTTATCAGGTGTTTTATCTTTACTTGTTTCTTTTCATGTATTAGATGGTAATGGTAGTACGTACAATGTTTTATATTGTTTAGCAAACGGATTTTTCTATTATTTACCAATTCTTTTAGCCTATACGGCATCAAAAAGATTTTCTTTTCCAGTAATAGAAGGACTAATTATAGGTGCTGGATTATTACATCCTAACTTATTATCTAGTTCTACTGTAGCTCATGATACTTTATTTGGAATAGGTATCATGATGCCACCAAGTGGAGATTATAGTTCTTCAGCTATACCGATTATGATTGCGATTGCATTTGCTTCATGGTTTGAAAAGAAATATGCAAAATACATTCCTGATATCATCAAAGGATTTGCAGTTCCTTTAATTACTTGTACTACAACGTTTATCTTAACATTATTTGTTATTGGACCTGTCACAAATAATTTGACATATAGTTTATCTTATTTACTCAAATGTTTAGAAGATTTAAATCAAGTTATCTATGGTGGTTTACTTGGTGCAATTTGGCCATTAGTTCTTATTACAGGATTACATTATGCTGTTTTACCAATCGTCATGAATAACTTAGCTGTGCTTGGTTATGATACAACATTATCGAGTACTTTTGGTTTTAACTTTGTATGTATTGGGACTTTACTTGCAATTAGAGTGAAATCAAAAGACAAAGAACTCAAAAAGAAATGTTTTCCATCAATCTTATCTTCTGGTTTTGGTATTGTAGAACCTGCTTTATATGGTGTGATATTAAGAAAACGAAAGACTTTAGTTACAACTTGCTTAGCTAGTGGAGTCATTGGGATTGGAATGACATTAACTGGAGTTCATGCGTTTCGCTTTGTAGGGTTTGGTATATTTGGTTACGCTGCATATACAAATTTAATGAGTGTTGACCATAGTTGCATGTATTGGGCTTTTATTTGGTCATTACTAGCGATTGTATTAGGATTTGTAATTACATATTTTAGTTATAATGAAGACAAAGAAATAAAGGAGTGAAGAAGATGAAATTAACTTGGATAGGACATGCTTGTTTTAAATTAGAAAGTGAAGATGGCTCAATCATATTTGATCCTTATAAAAATAATTGTGTTGTTGGTTTAAATAACATCAGAGAAAAAGCGGATTTAGTGTTATGCTCGCATTCACACGATGATCATTATGGAATAGAAAATGTTCAATTAAGTGGTAAAAATACTACATTTGAAATAGAAAAAATACATTCATATCATGATGATCAACAAGGTTCATTACGTGGTGAAAACATGATTTATATTGTGCATGCTGAAGGAATGCGTGTCGTTCATCTTGGTGATATAGGTTGTGACTTTAATACAGATCAAATTCAATATTGTGACGTACTTCTTATTCCTATTGGGGGATACTATACAATCGATACTTCTTTTGCATTAAAACTAATTAATCGCATACAACCTCGTATTGTTATTCCAATGCATTATCGTTCTGAAACATTTGGTTATCCTGTTTTAAGTACAGTAGAAGAATTTGTTTCTAAAGCAAACAATGTTATTCGTTATGACACAAGTTCAATTGAGATTACAAAGGATACAAAGTCTCAAACTGCAATATTAAAACCAAAGAATTGTTAACTTTACAAAAACTTTACATAACATTTACCGTTTGATGATAGATAGAGATTTATTTTAACAATACTATTACATCGAAGGATGTGGGTGTAAAGAATATGGACGATTACGTAAAGATTATATTTGGACTTATGGGTGGCTTAGCATTATTCCTATATGGAATGAATGCGATGAGTGATGCTTTACAAAAAACAGCTGGCGAAAAGATGAAAAAGATTCTTAGCTTTTTAACTAAGAATGCAGTAATGGGAGCGTTAGCTGGCGCATTAGTGACTGCTGTATTACAAAGTAGTAGTGCTACAACGGTAATGGTGATTGGCTTTGTTAGTGCTGGTTTAATGTCATTACCACAAGCAATATCTGTTATTTTTGGTGCGAATATTGGTACTACAATGACAGCACAATTAATTGCATTTAAAATTAGTGATTACATTTATCCAATAATCTTTATTGGTTTTATGATGAATTTCATCTGTAAAAAAGAGAAAGTGAAGAATATTGGTATGGTCATTTTCTCCTTTGGTCTTTTATTTGAAGGAATAGAAATCATGGGTGAAGTCATGAAACCATTAGCTAGTAGTCCTGTATTTATTAACTTAATGTCAAAGGTAGTAGATATGCCAATACTTGGGGTACTTGTAGGTATGGTAATGACAGTTATTGTACAAAGTAGTTCGGCTACGATTGCTGTATTACAAAATTTTGCATCACAAGCTTCTGTTGACGGCGTTACAAGTATTATTGGCTTAAGTGGTGCAATTCCTATCTTACTTGGTGATAATATTGGTACGACAATAACTGCAATCTTAGCTTCAATTGGACAATCTACGAATGCGAAAAGGACTGCAGTAGCTCATAGTGTATTCAATATTACAGGTAGTATTTTATTCTTATTCTTTATTCCGTTACTAGTTAAAGTAGTTGAATTTATTTCTCCTAAAGGTCCAGAAGTACAAGTTATTTCACGTCAAATTGCTAATGCACATACATTATTTAATGTTGTATGTACATTAATTTGGTTACCATTAATTCCTGTAATGGTTAAGATTGTTACATTCTTAGTGAAAGGTAAAGAGGAAGAAGTAAAAGAAGATAAACCACAATATATTGACCAAGGTTTAATTTCTCAACCAGTAGTCGCAATGTGTTTATTATCAAAAGAAATTACACGTTTATTTGATCAAGGTAAAGATTTAATCGATAGTTTGAAAAAGTGTGTCATTCAACAAGAAGATCGTTTATCTAAAGATAAATTTGAAGAAAATTATACAAATATCAAGAAACTAGAAAATTCTGTTTCTAGCTATATATCAAAAATGTTATCGAGTGGTAATTTAACCGAACAACAAGCAGAAGGTGTTGCTAGTTTACTATATGTATCAAATAGTATTGATCGTATAGCGGATAGAAGCAATGAGATTAGTCAAATCTGCAATAAACTTGTTGAAGAAGATAAACCATTATCTTTAGAAGCGAAATCAGGTCTAAATGATTGTTTTGATAAAGTAGAAGAAATCTATTTAGACGCGATTAATTCGATTAAAGAAGGGGATTTAGAACTTGCAACAAAAGTATCTAGTGATAAAAATCTATTGCGTAAGATACAAAGAAAACTAAGCAAAGCACATATTAAACGCGTAGAAAGTAATGAATGTTCTGTAGATATGACGGCTGATTTTTCAGAAATATTATTATGTATTGATCGTATAGCAGATAATTGTGTATTTATTTCTGAAGAAACCTTAGAAAATATCTCATTAAAGGACTTTGATAACATTGAAGCAAATGAAATGATTCGTTTAAGTAACGAAGCATAAAATAAACTGTTCACAAATAATAAAGTGTGTATATAATATAAAAGATAAATCTCAGGGCAAGGTGTAATTCCTTACCGGCGGTAAACCCCGCGACCCGTTTACGGAATGAACTAGTGAAATTCTAGTGGCGACAGTACAGTCTGGATGAAAGAGTATGTTATCTTTTATTTTATTTTCCCGAGGTTTTTATCATAGAAGCCTCTTTTTTATTGAGGCAAGAGGAGATAAAAACATGAACAACAAACAACATTTTTCTACGAAAGAGATTGCTAAGATTGCAATTCTCGGTGCCATTGCTTTTGTGCTAATGGAATTTGATTTCCCATTACCAGTCGCTCCATCATTCTACAAGTTAGATTTTAGTGAAGTAGCAGTATTAGTTGGTGGTTTTGCGATGGGACCGGTAGCTGGAGTTACAATCGAAGCCTTAAAAGTTATCTTAAGTACTTTATTTACTGGTAGCTCTACAATGTATGTTGGGGAAGTAGCGAACTTCTTAATTGGTTGTGCCTTTGTTGTACCAGCAAGCTTATTTTATAAGAAAAATAAGACTAAGAAATCTGCTATTCAAGGCTTAGTATTAGGAACAATTGTAATGACTGTATTTGGTGTATTTGTTAACTTTGGCGTATTATTACCAGCATATAGTTATTTCTATCATTTACCATTAGAAACAATTATTTCTATGGGACAAGCGATTTTCCCAATAATTAATTCTACTTTCACATTTGCATTAATCTGTGTTTCTTTATTTAATATTATTAAAGGTATTTTAGTTAGTATTGTTACTGTATTACTTTATAAGCATATCTCACCAATACTACATCGCTAATTTATTGAATGATTCATTAGGATTAACAGCTAGTTCGTTGTAAACATACAATGATTAGCTGTTTTCTTATGTTATAATATCTAACGTATACGGAGATTTTTTATTATGGCTAAATATTCAAGAGTATCTAAATATGAAGATTTAAGAAATAGATTACAAAATGATACAGATACAAAAATTGAAAGTAAGGATTTATCTAGATTTGAAAAGAAATTAAATGAGATTAACGCGAATAATTTTGAAGCACCTAGAGAAAATACTTCTTATGATGAAGAAAACTATGATCCAATTCATGCAAGACGTAGACAGTATTTGGATAATACTTCTTATGAAAATACAACTAAGGTAAAAGAAGAACCTCAAGAAGTAAATAAGCCAATTAATTATGAGCGTAATGATTATTCTTCTTATAACAATAACGAGTATTTAAATGATTATATTCGTGAAGTGAAAAAATATAACATGGAACAAGGAAATGCATATAGTACAAATACAGATTTAAATGTACTACATTCGATTAAAAAAGATGAACCACCTGTTGTTCCTAGTAAGCCATATGTTCAAGAAGAAAAGCATAATTCTAATCCATTCTATTCTTATAGAGATGACGATGAGGACACAACATCTATTCCAAAAATGAATAGTAATAGTAATTCTTCTAAACAAGATTCATATACTTCGGATATACCTACATTTAAGTCTTCTAAACGTACATTTGAAGAATTTATGGATGATGATAACGATGAATTAGATACTTCTACAATGACTAAAGAAGATATTGCGGCAGAAGTACAAAGTCTAATTCGTGGACAGGAATTAGAGAATACAAATAGAACAAATATTAACGCAACTTCTAAAAAGCAAAAGAAGAATCAAAATGATACATTAGATTATCATTTTGAAGCGGAAAGAAATGCTAGACAACAATTATTGAATGAGACAACACAAATGCGTGCACAACTAGATAACTATGAAGATAACTTATCTGAAGTATCAAGTAAGATGCAACATACAGATAGAATGGTTAGTAATGTATTAATTGTTCTCATTATTGTCTTAATTGTTGTGTTATTAGTTGTAGTTTATTGGATTTTAAATGCGAATGGGATTTTATGATGAGAAAAATAAATATAGCAATAGATGGGCCTAGTGCTGCTGGTAAAAGTACAATATCAAAAATGGTATGCAAGAAACTAAATTATGTTCATTTAGATTCTGGTGCGATGTATCGTTCTGCAGCATATAAGGCATTAAAAGAAAATATTTCCTTAACAGATGAAGCTAGTTTAGTAAATATGTTAAAGAATACAAAAATTGAGCTTACAGTTGATGGAAAAGTAATTGTAGATGAGAAAGATGTATCTAGCTTAATCCGTACAGAAGAAATTAGTATGGCTGCTAGTAATATTTCTAAACTTAAAGGAGTAAGAGAAATATTAGTAGATGAGCAAAGAGAGATGGCTTCTAATAAAGGATTTATTATGGACGGTAGAGATATTGGCACGGTCGTATTAAAAGATGCAGAAGTAAAAATATTCTTAACAGCATCTGTTGAAGCTAGAGCAATGCGTAGATATTTACAAGATAAAGAATCAGGATTTGATGTAAATCTAGATGCTTTAAAAGAAGAAATCGAAAAGAGAGATTATCAAGACATACATCGTGCAAATTCTCCTTTAAGAAAAGCAGATGATGCGATTGAAATTGATTCTTCTAATTTAAGCATTGAAGAAGTTGTAGATCAAATCCTAAATATTGTTCACGAAAGATTAAATGAGGTGAAGATATGAGTCAAGATGTAATTGCAATCGTTGGTCGTCCTAATGTTGGTAAATCAACGATTTTTAACCGTATAGCAGGGGAAAGATTATCGATTGTAGAAGATACACCTGGAGTCACAAGAGACCGTTTATATGCACGTTGTTCGTGGCTTACAAAAGAATTTAGACTAATTGATACTGGTGGTATTCAAATTGCGAATCAACCATATCAAGAAGAAATCAAAGCACAAGTAGAAATTGCGATTGAAGAAGCTGATGTTATATTATTTGTGGTTAGTGGTAAAACAGGTTTAACAGATGATGATAAATATATTGCGTCAATGTTACAAAGATCAAAGAAACCAGTCGTTTTAGCCGTAAATAAAGTCGATGATGAATCTCGTTTAGCAAATATTTATGAATTCTATGCATTAGGTGTAGGTGATCCTATTGCAGTAAGTGGTGTTCATGGTATTGGTATTGGTGATGTATTAGATACATGTATTAGTTTATTTAAAGAAAAAGACAATAAGCCTAAAGATGAAGGTACACGTATTGCGGTAATTGGTGAACCTAATGTTGGTAAATCTTCATTAGTGAATGCGATTTTAAATGAGAATCGCTCTATTGTATCAAATATCCAAGGTACGACTCGTGATGCGATTGATACACCATTTAAATATGATGGTAAACAATATGTCATTGTAGATACAGCGGGTATTAGAAAACGTGGTAAGGTTTATGAATCAATTGAAAAATATTCTGTTTTAAGAGCTTTATCCGCAATAGAAAGAGCCGATGTTGTCTTATTTTTAATTGATGCAGAAACAGGTATTCGTGAACAAGATAAACACGTTGCTGGATATGCAGAAGAAGCAGGTAAACCAGTTATTATCGTTGTGAATAAATGGGATACAGTAGAAAAAGATGATAAGACGATGAATGCGTTTATTGAAAAAGTAAGAAATGAATTTGCTTATTTATCTTATGCACCAATTCTATTTGTTTCTGCCAAAACTAGACAAAGAGTAATGTCTATTTTACCTGTTGTTGATCAAGTATATGAAAATTCAAATCGTAGAATTGCGACAAATGTATTAAATGAAGTGATTGCGGATTCACAACTTGTTACACCAGCTCCAGCAAGAAATGGTAAGAGATTTAGAATTTATTATGCAACGCAAGTAGGCATACAACCTCCAACATTTATGTTATCTTGTAATGATCCTAATTTATTGCATTTTACATATCGTAGATTTATTGAAAATCAATTAAGACAATCATTTGATTTTGAAGGTACACCTATTCATTTAGTTGTAAGAAAGAAGGTATCTGAATGAAAATAGCAGTAATGGGTACTGGTAGTTGGGGAACTGCTTTAGCCCAAGTATTAGCTGATAATCATAATGATGTTATTCTTTATGGAATTAATCCTAAAGAAGTAGATGATATTAATCTTAATCATCAAAACACAAAATATTTTGATTGTATGATTTCTGATCAATTAAAAGCGACTACAACTATTCAAGATATTGAAGATGCAGATATTGTATTGTTAGCTGTTCCTACAATTGCGATTGAATCTACCGCAAAAAATGTATTTGATGTAGTAAAAAAGAAAGTCTACATCATTAATGTTGCGAAGGGATTTCATCCTGTTAGTCATAAAAGATTAAGTGTAGTTATTGAAGAAAGTGCTGATAAAGAAAAATTAAAGGGTATTATTTCTTTAATTGGTCCATCACATGCAGAAGAAGTTATTTTAAGAAAATTAACTTGTTTAAATGCGGTTAGTAATGATTTAGAAGCCGCAAAAACAATTCAAAGATTATTCTCTAATGATTATTTTAGAGTCTATACCAATACAGATGTCATTGGTGCCGAAGTTGGTGTAGCGGTAAAAAATATTATGGCTATCGCTAGTGGTATTCTAGAAGGTAGTGGTCAAGGAGATAATGCTAGAGCTGCTTTAATGACAAGAGGACTAGCAGAAATGAGTCGGTTTGGTATTAGTTGCGGTGGTAAGTTTGAAACGTATCTAGGACTAGATGGAGTAGGGGATTTAATTGTTACATGTACTTCTACACATTCTCGTAATTTCATGGCTGGTTTTGAAATAGGTAAAACTCAAGATGCGGCTACATTTATGAAGAATAATACAAAAACAGTAGAAGGAATCCTTGCTTGTAAAGTTGTTCATGAAGAAGCTGAAAGACGGAATATTTCTATGCCTATTACAGATGAAGTCTATGCTGTGTTATATGAAGGTAAAAGTCCAATGGATGCGATTAGTGACTTAATGAAACGCGAATTAAAAGCTGAAAATTAAAAAAAAATCCAAGTACGATGATACTTGGATTTTTAGTTTGTTAAAACATCAATGAGATGATAGATTTCATCTTCTGTTAAGCCACATGCGATTAGATAAGACATTGCATGATTTCGATAATCTAAATTTCTTAACTCATTTTCATCTTCTATTCCTGTAAGATAAGTTAACATGCTGTTAAAGTATAAATCTTTTATCGCTTCATACTTTTCTTTAGATGTTTCTTGATTTATACCAAAGTAGTTTTGATAGGTAAGCATATAGTCCTCACACATTTCTTCATATGTACTAGAACATAATGCTTCAAGTACCATACAAACAAATCCTGTTCTGTCTTTTCCTTCAGTACAATGAATATAAATTGGACTTTCATGTTCCATCATAAAGCGTAATCCTGACGCAAGACTTTCCTTAAATTCAGTAGATGCGTAATTTACACTCATCGATAAAACGATTGTTTGCTTGTTTAAATATAAGTTTTTTGCATATTCAGAATCAAATCCATCTTGTGCAAAGTTCTTCTCCATATTTTCTTCACTATCTGATAAATCAATGATGGTTTGTATCTGATATTTTTCGATTAATTTATTTGCACAAGAAGCTCTTCCTTTTCTATTGTCTACAGGACTCGCACCTCGATAAATATAGTTTTCTTTTAAGTTGCCACCATTAACTGCTCTAAAATTTGCAAATTCTTCATCAGTTTGATCTTCAGTTTGTGTTGTATCATACGTTTGATTAAAGGTTTCTTGTAAGGATAAGTATTTACCTTTTGTATTTAATTTTAAGGTTACGATATCATCATTTTGTAAATTTAATGGTGTCCATAAATTGCCAAAACTAATCGCAATCGTAATATAGTCATTACCAGGATATGCGACAATAATAGGATTACCTACTTGAGCATAATAGCCATTATAGTAGGGGACATCTAGATATTCAGTACCATCTGGAAAAGTAATATCTACACTATCACCTAAATCAAATCCTAAATCTGAAAATTCTTCTGGCGTCATATTAAAGATTGCACTATCAAATTTATTACTTCTGTGTACTGCTACTTCTATCGTTGGTATTTCTGTATGACTTGTTTTATTACAAGCTAGTAGGGTAAACGAGCATAAACAAATTAATACAATAAGAATTTTCTTTATCGTTTTTGTAATCATATATTTTTTCCTTAAATCCATTATAAAGAAAATAACCGAAAATTAGAATTCTAATCTTCGGTTATCATGCTTTAAATATTCGTTGATAGGTTAATTTTGATGGAAGACACCATTTTCGTCCCACCAACCATTACTATAGTCAACAGATTGTGATTCTTGATATGTTGCGACAGTACAAGCAGTTTGATCGGTTGCACTTGATCCACCACATACTTTAACAGTTCCCCATAAATCTGCAGCCCAACCAGAGTAGTAACCATTATCACTAGATATACTTGCGACAGGACTATCATCTACATATACAGTTGCCCAATAAGAACCACTTGTCGTACTACCGGTTAACCAAGATAAGTCAACTAAACAAGCTCCCCAAGCATCAATATCATTCTTACCATCATGTAGGGATATATTCTTTTGACCATCAGAACATGTATAACTATTTGTACTCCATGAAACAGTTAGATTACTATATTGATCATAATGAGCAGATAATCCAAATGTTGTATCAGAATGTTCTTCTATATATTCACGATATTCTTCAGCACTAACAAGAGGTTGTGATTCAAGACCTGCCTTAGAAACAGTAGAAGTAATTGTTGATCCTTGTGTACCATCTTCAGCACGAACATGAGGGTAAGTACCGTATACATAAGTTACTTCTTCTAAATCATTTGGTTTTGTGACACCTTCAGGTTCATAACCTAATACTTCTTCTTCGACATCTAATAATAATTTATTGATATTACCCGGAATATTTAAATTCTGCTTGTAGTCATTGAAGTAGGTTTGTTTTCCCGAAACAGCCATATCATAACCAACCCAAACAACATTTGTATATTTGCTTGTATTAGAAGCCATCCATTTATCTTTCATCGCTCCAACAGGAATACCATATTGAACACCATCATTACCCCAGTCACTTGTACCAGTCTTAGCATAAACAGGGTAGTTGCGTTTTAGGATTTGCATCCAGTTGAAATATGGACCAGAAACGTTATTTTCCATTAATACAGTAGTTAGATATGCACTACCAGAACTTAATACATTCTTATTTTGATTTTCAGGATAATATTCTTCTCCAGTAGATAAGACAACTTTACTAATTGTATGTGGTTCGTTATAGACACCACCATTCATAATCATTGAATATGCACCAGCTAACTCGACAACGGTTGTTTCAAACCAAGTACCACCAATCGCAAAGGATAAGTGGAAGTTATCAGCTGTTACTCTAGAGAAACCAATTGATTGCATATAAGCAGCGACTTTTTCTTTACCAACTTTTTCTACAACTTTTTCAAGCGTTAAAATTGCTGGTATATTTAAAGATTTCGCTAATGCATCTGTAATTTTTACATCACCTTGGTATTGGCCATTTGAGTTAACAAGAACCATACTTTCATAAGGGTAGGTGATTGGTTTATCCATTAATATTTCATCAAGAGAATAACCTAAATATTCAAACGCTAAAGCATAAGATAGTACTGGTTTTACACTAGAACCTGGTTGTTTGTAGTTCATTGTGGCACGATTTAATAATCTAGCACCATCATAATTTCTACCACCACCGATACCAACAATGGCACCATTTGAATTATCCATCGCAACAATAGCAACTTGCATTAAATCATCAGGGAAGGTAACGCTTGTTTCACTATTTTGAATTGCATCAATTTCAGTTTGGATAGTTTGGTTTAGATTTGTATAAATCTTCATACCAGTGATTGTAGGATCTTTACCAGTTAGTTTTTGTGCTTCACTTAAAGCTACGTCAATATAAGATTGATATTTAGAATCATCAGATTGTAAACGATTTTCACCAACTAATTGATCTTCAACTTTAATTGTTTTTGCTAAATCTCGTTCTTCTTCAGTAATGTAGCCATGATAGCACATCATGTTTAATACTTCGTTACGTCTTTCTGTTGCAGCATCCAGATGATAGTAAGGATTATAACCATTAGGTAGGTTAATAATACCAGCTAGTAATGCCGATTCAGATAGATTTAATTCGGTACAATCTTTACCAAAGTAGTAAAGACTTGCTTTTTGAACACCACGGATATTTCCACCAAAATTCAAACGATTCATGAATAATTGGAAGATTTGTTTTTTATTAATTTCTGTTTCTAACTTAATTGCTAAATAGATTTGTTGAACTTTATATTCAATACTCTTTTTTCTTTCGGTACTTTCATCTCCAGCATCAACAGTAAAATAAGTATTTTTTACAAGCTGCATCGTGAAAGTAGATCCACCTTGACCAAAGTTATGGTTTTTTAAGTTTTCTAATATCGCTTTTGTAAAACGAGGAATATCGAAACCAAAGTGGGTGAAGAAACGAGAATCTTCTATAGATAAGAATGCGTCAACTAAGCTTTCAGGACAATCATCATAAGTGATGTTTTCTCTTAGATAGACACCAACTTCCGTTATTAATTCACCACTATCATCATAAATCTGAGATGATTCTTCACTGATGAAATCATTTAGATTTAATTCTGGAGCACTTTCTACCATTTGACTAGCTAACGTTAATCCAACACTAGCCACAACAATATACATAACAAGGATTAGAATTAAGATTGTTGTACCAATTTTATAACCTGTATTTTTGTGCTGTCTTTTTTTGATTTCTTTTTTCTTTTTTATATCATCTTGTACAGAATGTTTAACAGTATAAACTTTTGTTTGTTCTTCTGTACTAGGTTTTGAGGATGATTTAGGCAAATCTAGACCATCGTTTTCTTTCTTTTGTTCAGCCATTTTTTATGTTTCTCCAAATTACACCTGAATATAGTATCATAATTGCACGAAAAAAATGCAAAAGCTATCATTTAAGATAGCTTAAATTTTCTTAAAATATTCTAAAGCTAAGCATCCCATACCGGCTTGAGCACTAACTACATTACATAATGAGATGACTTCTGCATCTACGCCAGGGAATGTATCTAATACTTGATGATAGATGTTTTCAGCATTTGGTACATCATTTGTATGAGCTACTGCTACGTGATATGAACTATCTACGCCATCTTCTTGCATATGTTTAAGAACAACTTGTATTGCTTTACGAAGTGTCATTGTTTTGTCGTAAACGTCAATTCTTCCACCTGTAGATTTACCTAAATGTAATATAGGTACAATTCTTAAAAGTTTTAATAGTTTTGCGGCAAGTGGGGTAAGTCTACCACCTCTAGCTAAACTTTCTAAATCTCTAGGAATAACAATTGTTTCGCATGAACTAACAATTTCATCCACGATTAACATAATTTGCATATCATCTAAGCCATCTTCATAAGCTTTTTTGATTCTTTTTACAAGATATTCTTGTACAACACATGTTGTATAGGAATCAATGCAAATAATACGCATATCTAAATTTTTAGCGATGGAAGTCATTGTTGATCCAGTTCCTGATAAACCATTGCAGATTGGTACGGCAACGATTAAATCAAATCCTTGTTCCTTAAGACTAGTAAAACATTCTTCAATTAGTCCATAAGAAGGTTGTGAAGTCATTAAGACTTTCTTGTCATTTAATGCTTCTATACAATCATTCTTTGTGAAATTCTCCATATCTTGATATGTTGTTTTTCCATCTGTGATTTGTAAAGGGATACTAATAATCCCATCTTTTGCTAGCTCAGAAATACTTTTTCCTGTGCCACTATCTGTTACATAAGCTATTTTCATAGGTTTAACCTCATCTTTATTTTAATGTTTACGGGATAAAATGCAAATACCATGATAAAATTCTTATATGATTACACACTTAAGTATTAGAACAACTTATACTTTATTAGAAAGTACGATTCAAATAGAAGACTTAGTTAAACGTACAAAAGAACTAGGTTATGATTCTATTGCCATAACGGATCGTAATGTTTTATATGCTTATCCCTCATTTTTAAAGTATGCAAAACAATATGGTATTAAACCAATATTTGGCCTAGAAGTACTAGTAGAATATCATGAGGAAAAAGTTCCTTTTTTATTACTTGCTAAAGATAATCTAGGTTATCAAAATTTAATGCATTTAAGTAGTCTATTATCTAATTTTAATCATCTTGATGGTGAAGAATACTGTACTTTAGAAGAATTTAAACAATTTAGTAATCATAATTTTGTGATTGCTTATGGTGAAGGCGGTTATTTTGAAGGAGAGTTAATTAAAGATGATAAAGAAGGTGTAGTTCAAAAATTAAGTTTAATGAAAGAAGAACTACCATCTTTTGATATTGCTATATCTTATGAAGAAGCTTCTTTATGGAAAATTAAAAATAAAGCATTAAAACAAATCTGTAGACAATTATCAATTTCAACTGTTGCCTTAAATAAAGTGTATTATTTAAACAAGAAGGATGAAGATACATTCCATGTATTATCTGCGATAAAAAATAAAAAGACAATTTATGACGCTTCTTTAACTAAGAGTACAGGAAGATATTTATTATCGATTCCTGAGATGAAGGCATTATATGATGAAGAAGATTTAGAAAGAACAAGTATTATTGCAAAAGAATGTCATGCTAATTTAGAAATTGAAAAGACAAGTCTACCTACTTTTTCTGTACCAAATCAATTAAGAAGTGATCAATACTTAACCCAATTATGTTTAGCAGGTTTAAAGAAAAGAAGAAATAATGATGTAAGTGAAAAATATATTCAACGTTTAAAGTACGAATTAGATATCATCATTAAAATGCATTTTGAGAACTATTTTTTGATTGTTTATGATTTTATTCGTTATGCAAAAAAGAATGATATTTTAATTGGTCCTGGTAGAGGTAGTGTATGTGGATCATTATGTGCCTATTGTTTAGGAATTACAGAAATTGATCCATTGAAATATGATTTATTATTTGAACGTTTCTTAAATCCTGAACGTATCAGTATGCCAGATATCGATACGGATATTCCTGATAATAAAAGACAAGATTTAATTCAATATGTACAAAATAAATATGGTGAAGATCATGTTGGGGAAATCGTTACATTTGGTTCTTTTGGCCCTAGACAAGCTTTAAGAGATGTAAGTAAAGTTTTAAATTTAGCAGAAAGAGATATTAGCTTAGTATTAAAACAAGTTTCTAGTAAAGTAAGCTTACAAGAACAATTGAATACAAATAAGAAGCTAAGAGATATTGTGAATGCGGATAATAAACTAAAAAGATTATATGAGAAAGCAATCGGTATTGAAGGTTTAGCAAGACATACAAGTATTCATGCGGCAGGGGTTTTATTAAGCAAGTCAAATTTAAATGATATTGTCCCTACAACTAAAAATTCTTCTGTTTATGTTTCTCAATATACAATGGAATATCTAGAAGAACGTGGCTTAATCAAAATGGACTTCTTAGGTTTAAAAAATCTAACAATGATTCATGAGATGGTAAAAGAAATTCAAAAGAATCATCCTTCTTTTGAATTACCTTATGAACCTGTACAAGATAACAAGATATACGAAACTTTATCTAAAGGATATTGCTTGGGCATTTTTCAGGTCGAATCTTTAGGTATGAGAAATGTGTTAAGAAAAATGAAGGTGAATTGTTTTGATGATTTAGTTGCGGCAATCGCTTTATATCGTCCTGCTTCATTTGATCAGATAGATGTATATGTAAATCATAAAAATAATCCTTCAAGTATTCAGTATATTAATGAGGATGTAAAAAAGATATTATCTAGTACATATGGGGTCATGATTTATCAAGAACAAGCCATGAAGATTAGTCAAATATGTGCAGGTTTTACACTTGGTAAAGCGGATATATTACGTAAAGCAATCTCGAAAAAGAATATCAAACAACTACAAAATCTAAAAGAAGATTTTATAGAAGGATGTTTAAAGAATCATTATGCTGAAACAGATGCGACTAGTTTATATGAATTAATTGAAAAGTTTGGTGGTTATGGATTTAATAAATCTCATGCGGTAGCTTATAGCTTAATTGTTTATCAAATGGCATATATCAAAACGTATTATCCTAATATTTTCTATGCGATTTATTTAAATAATTGTTTTGGTAGTACAGCTAAAATTAGTGAATGTATTAAAGAAGCAAGTATCTATCAAATTAAAATTGTTGGACCAGATGTGAATCTAAGTACAGAGCAATGCGTTATAGATGGAAATACCATTCGTTTTCCTTTTAGTAGTATTCAAGGCATTTCTGATATCTTAGCAAATGCGATTATTCAAGAAAGAGAAAAAGGAAACTATGAAGATTTCTATGATTTTATCGCAAGAACTTCATTACTTGGTTTATCGAGAAGTAATGCTGAAAATTTAATTTATGCAGGCACTTTTGATTCATTCCATGAAAATAGAGAAACATTAATTCATGCCTTAGATGATGCGTTTAACTATAGTGAATTAGTAAAAATACAAGTGAATGGTGAAGTAAAGCTAAATTATAATTTGGTATCGAAACAACAAATTACTAAATATGCAGATAATTTAGAAGAAAAAATTAAAAATGAGCGTAATGTATTAGGCGTTTATCTTGGAGAACATCCTATTGTTCAATTACGACAAAAAATAAATCCAAATTTAATGAATTTAGTCATGTTAAAAAATCGAAAATATAAAGTAGAAGGAATAGGACTTATTTCATTTGTAAGAGAACATCGTACTAAAAAAGGGGATTTAATGGCCTTTGTAACGGTTAGTGATGAGAGTGATGAAATGACAATTTTGGTAATGCCTAAATTATTTGATCAAATTCATTCGAAATTATTGAAAAATACATATATTATTTTTAAAGGTAAAATAACAGATGACTCATCTTGTATTGCCGAAGAGATTCAAGTAATCAGATAGTGAGGAATAGATTATGGCAAAGTTATTGATTGTAGATGATGAAAAAAATATTAGAGAAGTAGTAAAAGAATATTCTCTAGCTAGTGGATATGAAGTAGATGAAGCAGAAAATGGAATTGATGCTTTAAATTTATTTAATCATAATGACTATGATTGCGTTGTGTTAGACATTATGATGCCTAAATTAGATGGATATGCAACATGTAAACAAATGAAGGCACAAAAACAAATTCCTATCATTATGCTTAGTGCTAGACAAGAAGAATACGATAAATTATTAGGTTTTGAACTTGGTGTAGATGATTATGTTGTTAAACCATTTTCACCTAAAGAATTAATGGCTAGAATTAAGGTCTTATTAGATAAGACATATAAAACAAAGAAAAAGAAATTAGAATATAAAACATTAGTAGTCGATGTAGAAGGAAGAAATGTTTATGTCGATGGGGAGTTAGCTAATCTAACACCAAAAGAAATTGATCTTCTGATTTATTTTATGGAAAATCCTAATATTGCTTTATCTCGTGAAAAGCTATTAGAAGAAGTATGGCATTATGATTATTTTGGCGATGATCGTACGATTGATGCTCATGTCAAAATGTTAAGACATAACATCAAAGAATATAGAGATTTAATTGTTACAGTTAGAGGCATGGGGTATAAGTTTGAAACTAGATAGACACGGTATACGTTTTAACATGTGGATTATTTTTACTGTTTTTGCGATGGCAATTATAGTTGTTTTTGGTTTGCTTCAAGTGATACTTATCAAGCCATATTATCGTAAAACACAAATATCTACCGTTAAAAATGTAAGTAATGGAATAGAGAATTATGTCATATCCAATTCTTCTAGTGAATTAGATATTTCTAAAGCTGCACAATTAACAGTTGATAGTAATGTATGTGTAGAAATCTATAATAGCCAAGGACAAGAAGTATATGATGTCGATAGTATTGGTTATGGTTGTGTATTCCATGTACCAGAATCTTCAATTCAAAATTCTCCTGTATCTTTTTTGAATCCACAAGAAATGATTTCTTATTTAAAAGAGAACGAAGGAGAAGTAAATATCAATTTGTATAATACGCGTACCCAACAAGATATGATTGTTTATGGTAAAGAAGTAAAAATTAATCTTGCGAGTTTTTATATTTTTGTTAATTCACCTCTAGAACCAATTGATTCTATTGTCAGTTTCTTTACGCAACAATATATCTTATATACGTTTGTTGTCGTAATTCTTTCTTCACTTGTTTCTTTATGGATTGCAAGTAAGTTATCTAAACCAATTGTTCGTATGAAGAATGAAGCAAATGCTTTAGCAAGTGCTCAATATAATGTGGAATTTGATGGTGGCTTTTTTAGTGAAACGAAAGAATTAGCCAATACTTTAAATGATGCGACAGAAAAATTAAGTAAGATTGATGAATTAAGAAAAGACTTAATTGCCAATGTCTCACATGATATTAAGACACCACTAACAAGTATTAAAGCTTATGCCGAAATGATTAAAGATATTAGTGGTGATAATCCTGTAAAAAGAAATGAGCATTTAGATGTTATTGTCTCCGAAACAGATTATTTAAATCGCTTAGTAGACGATATGAACGAATTATCAAAAATGCAATCAGGTAATTATGTTTTAAAATGTACAAACTTTGACTTAGTACAAGTTACTCGTGAAATGATTTCTTTACATCAAGTCATGATTGACGAAGGAAAATTAAATATTGTTGTAGATGTACCTGAAACGTTAATTATATATGCTGATGAAATTAAAATTAGCCAAGTTATTTATAATTTCTTATCGAATGCGATTAAACATACCCCTGAAGGAAAATCTATCTATGTCAAAGCATATGAATCTGATGAAGGAGATCATATTCATTTTGAAGTAAGAGATGAAGGGGAAGGTATTGAAGAAAAAGACTTACCATATATTTGGGATAGATACCAAAAGAGTAGTCGTTCCTTTTCTAGAAGTATGACTTCTACTGGTTTAGGCTTATCTATTGTTAAAGCAATACTTGATGCTCATGGTGCAAAATATGGGGTTAAAAGTAAAAAAGATGAAGGCTCTACTTTCTACTTTGATTTAGATGTACCTAGAGTCTTGGAGGATATCCATGATTGTGACGAAAGATTATTTGAAGAAAACTAATCTCATTATTTATCAAGAATTATCGATGTATCATTTTAATAGTGATACAAGCTTATTAGGAGAGTTTATTGAAATAGGTCATCACGATAGCGTATTAGATATTGGTTGTAATAATGGTGCACTATTACTCTATGCTTCAATGCATCAACCTAAGAAATTAGTTGGTGTAGATATCTATGAAGAAGTATTAGATATAGCTCGAATGAATATGATTACAAATAATGTTAATGCAGAATTGTATTGTAGTATGATACAAGATTTTTCCTATGCACAATTCGATAAGATTATTTGTAATCCACCATATTTCCATTCTACAAATACAAAATTAATGAATGAAAATAAATATATTCGTTCTGCACGTCATGAAGAATTTTTACCTATGGATGAATTATTTTCCAGTGTGAATCGATTATTAAAAGATAATGGAAAGTTTTATTATGTACACCGTCCTTTTGAACTAAATCGAATAGAAGAAAGTCTTATCAAAAATCATTTAAGAATTAAACGATTACAAATTTATTACGATCGAAATACGGAAAAGGCTAGAGCAATTTGTATGGAAATTGTGAAAGGGCTTACTACAGAAATAAGCATAGAAAAGCCAATTTTCTTATAAAAAAATTTGAAAAGCATTGACTTTAATTTTAGGTTATACTACACTAACTACGTTAGTTAGGTAATACTAACAAGGAGGAAAGATGAGTATGCCTATTACTTTAGCAGGTGTTGGGGAAGAAATTACAATTACAAGAATTGGTGGAAATGATGAAACTAAACATCATTTAGCTGACCTTGGATTCCATGTAGGATCTAAAGTTACTGTCATTTCATCTCTTGATGGAAATTTAATTTTAAACGTTAAGGATTCTAGAATTGCCATCAATAAAGATATGGCACGCTACATCATGTTTTAGAAGGGAGTCTATATGAATTTAGGCGAAGCAAAAGTTGGTAGTACTGTAAGAGTAGATAAAATCAACGGTGAAGGCGCATATAAGCGCAGAATTATGGATATGGGTATCACAAAAGGTACAGAATTATATATCCGCAAAGTAGCTCCACTTGGAGATCCTGTAGAAATTACAGTTCGTGGATATGAATTGTCTGTTAGAAAAAACGATGCAGAATGCGTTGATGTAACAGTAGTTAAAGGTGCTTAATAGGAGGATATATGGGGATTAAAATAGCTTTAGCAGGTAACCCTAACTGTGGTAAAACAACAATGTTTAATGCCTTAACAGGATCCAATCAATATGTTGGTAACTGGCCAGGTGTTACAGTTGAGAAAAAAGAGGGTCATTTAAAAAATAAAAAAGGTGAAGATGTAATCGTAACTGACTTACCAGGTATTTATTCTTTATCACCTTATACATTAGAAGAAGTTGTATCAAGAGACTACATCTTAAAAGAAAATCCAGATGTAATTATTGACTTAGTTGATGCAACAAACATCGAAAGAAACTTATATCTAACAACACAATTAATTGAAACAGGTGTTCCAGTAGTTGTTGCCTTAAATATGGCTGACTTACTTGAAAAACGTGGTATCAAAGTTGATGTTGAAAGATTATCTATGTTACTTGGATGCAAGATTGTAGAAACAAGTGCATTAAAAGAAACAGGTTTAAATGAAGTTGTTGATGAAGCAATCAAAGAAGCAAAGAAAGCAGATCATAAACTTCCTTCAGCAGTATTTGCTAAAGATGTAGAAGAAGCAATCTCTTCAGTAAGTGCTAAATTAACTGGCGTAGCAGATTACGAAAAGAGATGGTATGCAATTAAGCTTCTTGAAAGAGATGAAAAAGTTGTTGCGGAAGTAAATCTAGCTGCAGCTGACAAAGAAGCAATTGAAAATACATCTAAAGCTTTAGAAACAAAATTAGATAATGATGCTGAAAGTATCTTCACTGATGAAAGATATAACTTTATTCAAAAAGTTGTTAATACATCTGTTAAGAAGAGTGATCAAAAATTAACAGTATCAGATAAGATTGATAGAATCGTTACAAACCGTATCTTAGGTATTCCAATCTTTATCGCTGTAATGTGGTTAGTTTACTACATTTCCGTTACTACAGTTGGTACATTTGTGACAGACTGGACAAACGATGTATTTGTTGTTGCAGTTCAAGATTTCTTTACAAATATCTTAGGAACTCTTGGTGCTAGCGACTTAATTACACAATTAATCGTTGATGGTATTATCGGTGGTGTTGGTGCCGTTGTAGGTTTTGCTCCACAAATGATTATCTTATTCTTATTCTTATCCATCTTAGAAGATTGTGGTTACATGGTACGTATCGCATTCGTTATGGATAGAGTATTCAGACATTTTGGTTTAAGTGGTAAATCATTTATTCCTCTATTAATCGGTTCTGGTTGTGGCGTGCCTGGTATTATGGCAAGTAAAACAATTGAACAAGATAACGATAGACGTTTAACAATTATGACGACTACATTTATTCCATGTGGTGCTAAACTTCCTGTTATTGCATTACTAGGTGGTATTATTTGTGGACGCATTTCTGGTAACTATGAAGCTGCTGGTATTATTTCTCCATTAATGTATTTTGCGGGTATTGCAGCAGTATTAATTTCTGCAATTATCTTAAAGAAGACTAAACCATTCTCTGGTAAACCTGCACCATTTGTTATGGAGTTACCTGCATATCATATTCCAAGTGCTAAAACAGTATTAATGCATGTTTGGGAAAGAACAAAGGCATTCTTAATTAAGGCTGGTACAATCCTTGTTGTCGCATGTTTCGTTATTTGGGTATTATCTACATTTGGATTTGAAAATGGTTCATTTGGACTAGTTGAAGATATCAATAACTCATTAATCGCTGCTATTGGTGGATTCTTCGCTCCAATATTTGCTCCACTAGGTTGGGGTGAATGGCAACCAGTTGCTGCTAGCTTAACAGGTTTAAGTGCAAAAGAAGATATTGTTGCTACAATGGGTGTTCTTGCTAACTTAGGTGAAATCGAAGAAGCTACAGCTAGTGATGCAGAAATTATCGCTGCTTGGTTCCCAACAGCTGCTGCAGCATTAAGTTTCTTAATCTTCAACTTACTTGATAGTCCATGTTTAGCTGCTATTTCTACAATGGCTGAAGAATTAAAAGATAAGAGATGGTTCTGGGGTGCATTAATTTTCCAAAACGTATTTGCTTATATTATCTCATTCTTAGTTTACCAATATGCTTTACTAGGAATTGATGGTCAAGGATTTACAGCTGGTACAGGTGTAGCATTAGTAATTACAGTAGTTCTATTATTCTTACTATTTAGACCTGATCCATATAAAGATCAAAAGACTTATTCTAAGCGTTCTGTTGAAGCTTAATTAAAACTAAATCTGTATTATAGATAGCCAGGTAGAGTACTATTTGGCTATCTTTTGACTAGAATGGAGGTATATATGATTAATATATTGTTATTTGGTATCATAGTTGGATATTGTGCATTTGTTGTTTATAAGACTTATTTTGAGAAGAAATCATCGTCTTGTGAAAAAAATTGTGCGGGATGCTCATCTGCCTCTTTATGTCATATTGATTTCAACCAAATTTATAAAGAAATAAAGGAGAAAGACAATGGGTGATTCAACACAATCTACATTTTGGATGTTTTTAATTATCATTATTATTTATATTGTTGGTATGAGTCTTTATACTCTAGTAAAAAAGATTCAAGAAAAAAAGAAGTGGAAGTGATTAAACATGAAACCTATTGATTTAATATTAATACTCATTGTTGCGGCAATCTTATTCTTTGCTTTAAAAGGGACAGTAAAGCATTTTAAGGGAGAAAGTAGTTGTTGTGGAGGAAGTGTTAGTGACAAAGTAAAAGTAGATGATAAAAATACAAATCACTATGCTTATCATATTACAGTTAATACTTCTGGACTAAAATGTGATGGATGTAAAACAAAAGTAGAAAATGCACTGAATTCTAAAATAGGTGTATATGCAATTGCAGATTACAAAAATAACATAGTAAAAGTTCATAGTAAAAATGAATTATCTGACGAAGAGATAACGAAAGCAATAGAAGGTGCGGGCTATAAAGTGAATTCTATAACTCGCTAAATCAAAAACTCGAAAAATACGATAAAATCGTGAAAAAAGAATTGACGCAAGTGGTAAGTACTAGTAGAATAGTACCGTTATCAGTCCTCTTGAAGAGGTCTGTAACCGCTCGAAACAGGATTTAAGTACGAAAGTCTCCTTTATTCGGCGCGTCTTATGATAAATGTCAGGAGGTGTATTGAATGTACGCAGTTATCGAAACAGGCGGAAAGCAATTAAAAGTAGAACAAGGTCAATCAATTTTTGTTGAAAAACTAAATGTTGAAGCTGGTGAAACAGTTGTATTTGACAAAGTATGCTTAGTAAGCAATGGTTCTACAAAAATCGGAACACCATATGTAGATGGTGCTAAAGTTACTTGCAAAGTTGAAAAGCAAGGAAAAGAAAAGAAAGTTCTTATTTTCAAGTATAAGGCTAAGAAGGGATCTACTCGTCGTAAACAAGGTCATCGTCAGCCATATACAAAATTAGTTGTTGAAACTATTGAGGGCTAAAAATGATTCGAGTTCGCATTAAATATAAGTCTAATATGATTCGAGAATTAAGTATTCAAGGTCATGCTGGATATGCGGACAAAGGCGAAGATCTTATATGTGCTGCTGTAAGTTCAATTAGTTTTGGACTATGTAATGCATTAGATGAATTACATGCTAGTAGTAACATAGAGATTAGCGATAATCTCATCAAAATATCCAATGTCGGAAGTGATGATTTATCGCAAATAATTCTTCAAACTGGTATAATACAGTTACAAACAGTTGAGGAACAAGCAAATAAATATTTGGAAATTAATAAACTGGAGGTGTGAAAAATGAAATACACATTAGATATTCAGTTCTTTGCTAGTAAAAAGGGTGTTTCTTCTACAAAGAACGGACGTGATTCTGCTGGTCGTAGACTTGGTGCTAAAAAGGCTGATGGTGAATTCGCTACAGCAGGTTCTATTATCTATCGTCAAAGAGGAACAAGAATTTTCCCTGGCAAGAATGTAAGCAAAGGTGGAGATGATACATTATTCGCTACTGCTTCTGGTATCGTTAAATACGAACGTCTTGGTAAGGATAAAAAACAAGTTTCTGTTTATCCTCAGGCTTAAGTTAAGAAAAGAATTGCTCCTGAATTTTCAGGAGCTTTTTTAGAAATGGAGTAGTAGTTTATGATTGATTTAATAAAAATGAAAGTTAAAGCAGGTGATGGCGGTAAAGGTGCTGTTGCCTTTAGACATGAGAAATATTATCCAAATGGAGGACCATTTGGTGGTGATGGTGGACGTGGCGGAAACGTTTATTTTGAAGTAGATACAAACGAAACTACGCTCATCAAATTACGTTATACAAAGTCTGTTAAAGCTGGTAATGGTGGTAATGGCATGACCAAAAAAATGCATGGTAAAGATGGCGATGATGTGATCTTAAAAGTTCCACTAGGTACAATGATTCGTAATGCAGCTAATGGGGATTTAATTGCTGATTTAACAAAACCTCATCAAGTTGCTTTAGTCGCTAAAGGTGGTAGAGGAGGACTTGGCAATATGCATTTTGCTACTGCTAGAAATAACACTCCTGAATTTGCTCAACCTGGTGAAATTGGTCAAAGCTTAGAATTACAAATCGAATTAAGATTATTAGCTGATGCTGGTATTATTGGTTTCCCATCAGTTGGTAAATCTACATTCTTATCTGTCGTTTCTAATGCTAAACCTGCTATCGCAGATTATCCTTTTACAACAATTGAACCTAATATTGGTGTTGTATCTTTACCGGATGAAAGAAGCTTTATTTTAGCCGATATGCCTGGTCTAATTGAAGGAGCAGGAGATGGTAAAGGATTAGGTCATGAATTTTTAAGACATATTAAAAGATGCAGAGTCTTAATTCATATTGTCGATATGAGTGGCTTTGAACAAGATCCTATTGATGCTTATAACATTATCAATGAAGAACTTGCTAAGTATGATATGGACTTAGAAAAGAAAACACAAATTGTTGTGGCTAATAAGATGGATGAAGATACTTCTAAAGAAAACTTAGAAAGATTTAAGAAAGCATTCCCTGACTTAAAAGTATTTGAAACAATTACTTTTATGCATGAAGGAATTAACGAAGTATTATATGCAACAATGGATGCGATTGAAGCTTCTAGAAAAGCTGAAGCAGAAAGTACAGTTGAACAAGAAGAAGTTGTTGTATATCGTTATGAACCAAAGAGACCAGACTTTGTTGTACAAAATCTTGGTAATCATAGATGGAAGATTGATTCTGATAAAGTGGATCGACTTGCAGAACAAGTGGATTTTGATAAAGAAGATGATACGTATCAATTTGCCGCAACACTGAAGAAAATGGGTGTTGATAAAGCATTATATGATGCTGGTGCTAGAAATGGTGACCAAGTTATTGTTGGTACATATATCATGGATTATAGCGAGTAGAGGATTACAAGATGATTGCTTTTATAGATGGTATTGTAGATTCTTTTGGAACAGATTATGTCATATTAGATAATCATGGTATGGGTTATAAGATGTTTTATGCTCATACTTCTGATCTAAAACTAAATGAACAAGTGAAGCTATATACCTATATGCATATCACAGAAAATGATATTAGTTTATTTGCCTTTAGTTCTCTTTTAGAACAAGACTTATTCATGAAATTAATTAGTGTAAAAGGTCTTGGCCCTAAAACAGCAATGAGTATGTTAACAAAAAGTAGTGTAAATCATTTGATTACAGTCATTGAATCGGGTGATGTAGGTGCTTTAAAAAATGTACCAGGTATTGGTAGTAAAACAGCGAGTCAAATTATCTTAGATTTAAAAGGAAAGCTTGTTTCTATTGAAGAAGAAACTAGTACTAAATACAATCAAGCTATTCTTGATGCATTAGAAGCATTAAAGAATCTAGGTTATAAACAAACAGAACTAAATCAAGTTGCGAAAGAATTAAATAAAGAGCAAAATTTAGATACAGCACAATATTTAAAATTGGGGTTAAAATTATTGAATGGCAGAAAGTAGGTGGGCGAAGTGAATGATCAAGAACGTTTAATGTCGGTTGAACAAAATCGTGATGATGAAGAAGAAACGATACGTCCACATACTTTAAATGATTATATTGGACAAGATGCATTAAAAGAAAATTTAAGAATCTTTATCCAAGCTGCGAAAAATCGCAATGAATCATTAGATCATGTACTACTATATGGTCCTCCAGGACTAGGTAAAACAACATTAGCTTATATTTTAGCAAATGAAATGAATTCTAATATTAAGATTGTGACTGGTCCTAGTATTGAAAAAAGTGGTGATTTAGCTTCTGTATTATCTGTTCTTGAACCAGGTGATGTTCTATTTATTGATGAAATTCATCGTTTACCAAAAGTAGTAGAAGAAGTGTTATATTCTGCAATGGAAGACTTTGTGATTGATGTCATGATTGGTAAAGATTCTGGTTCTAGAAGTGTTCGCTTAGAACTGCCACCATTTACTTTAGTTGGTGCTACAACTAGAGCTGGTGATTTAAGTGCCCCATTAAGAGATCGTTTTGGAATTATCTCAAAACTAGAATATTATACAGAAGAACAATTATCCGATATTCTTCGTAGAAGTAGTAGAGTGCTAGGTGTAAAAATAGATGATGAAGCAGTAGTAGAACTAGCGAAAAGATCTAGAGGAACACCTAGAATTGCAAATAGATTATTAAGAAGAATTCGTGACTTTGCACAAGTATTAAACGATGGTGTCGTTTCAAAAGAAATCGCTGATATGGCTTTAGCGAGATTACATGTTGATTCACTTGGATTGGATGATGTAGATATTCGTTATTTAAAAGGAATTATTGAACGTTTCCATGGTGGTCCAGTAGGCTTAGAAGCTTTAGCTAATTCGATTAGTGAAGAAACAACTACTTTAGAAGATGTATATGAACCTTATTTAATTCAAATAGGTTTTGTGAATCGTACAAGTAGAGGTAGAGTCGCAACAGAAAAAGCCTATGAGCATTTAGGTGTACCTATGCAAGGACGCTTATTATGAGAAAGAAAAAGAATAAAAAAAGAGGGAAATCTCTAAATTATTTCTTTGCCTGTATGATGGTTTATATCTGTTTCTTTCTTGTGGCAATATCTTTTTGTAACTTATTATTAACGATATTACAAGCACATCCTTACTTTCATTTGCTTGTTGCGATTATATTATTTATTGTAGATATTCTATTTACAGACTATTTTGTGAATCATTATTGGAAAAATAAATGGATTCTTAAATAATTTATGATACAATTTGAATTGCGTTGATTAGAAGGTAGTATATAGCAAGTGCTATAAAGAGAGCTTTGGGTTGGTGGAACAAAGTTAGTAATCTATAGAAGTAGTCTAGGAGCTTATCTTTTGAACTAGTAGTAGGAAGATACGTGTCGTGCGCGTTAAGCATAAGATGAGTGAAAATTAAGGTGGTACCGCGTAACTACGCCCTTATTGTTAGGACGTAGTTTTTTGTTTTATAGGAGGACTTATGAAGAAAGAGTTAGATCAAAAATACAACCATAAAAATGTTGAAGAAGGTAAGTATGATCATTGGGTAAAAGAAGGATATTTCACAGCTGGAGATAAATCCAAAGATCCTTTTACTATTGTTATTCCACCACCAAACGTTACTGGTATTTTACATATTGGACATGCTTGGGATAATACATTACAAGATATCATTTCTCGTTATAAGAGAATGAGAGGCTATGATATGTTGTATTTACCAGGTATGGATCATGCTGGTATCGCAACACAAGCTAAAGTAGATGCTCGTTTAAAGAGTGAAGGTATTTCTAGATACGATATTGGTAGAGAAAAATTCTTAGAAAGAGCTTGGGAGTGGAAAGAAGAATACGCTGCGACTATTCGTAAACAATGGGCAAAACTAGGTAATTCATTAGATTATTCTAGAGAACGTTTTACAATGGATGAAGGCTTTAACGCAGCAGTACGTCACGTATTTGTAAGCTTATACAACGAAGGATTAATTTATAGAGGTTGGAGAATCATCAATTGGGACCCAGAGGCTCGTACAGCATTAAGCAATATCGAAGTATATTATCAAGATGATGCTGGTAAGATGTATTACATGGTTTATCATACAGTTGAAGATAATGAAGAATTTATTGTTGCGACAACTCGTCCAGAAACAATGTTTGGTGATGTTTGTGTTGTTGTTAACCCTGATGATGAAGAAAATAATCATTTAATTGGTAAACATTGCATTAACCCTGCAAATGGTAAAGAATTACCTATTATTGGAGATACATATATTGAAATTGGTTTTGGTACAGGCATTATGAAATGTACTCCTGCACATGACCCTAACGACTATCAAATCGCTGAAAGACATGGTTTAGATAAACCAATTTGTATGAATCCAGATGGCACAATGAATGCACTATGTGGTAAGTACGAAGGTATGGATAGATATGAATGTAGAGAAGAACTTGTAAAAGAATTTGAAGCAAACCATATCATGGATCATATCGAAGAAATTACTCACCAAGTAGCTCACTCAGAAAGAACACATTGTGTTGTTGAACCTTATCTAAGTGAACAATGGTTTGTAAAGATGAAGCCATTAGCTGATGATGTATTAAAGAATCAAGAAGATCCTGATCAAAGAATTAATTTCTATCCAGAAAGATTTAGTCGTACATTCTCACAATGGTTAGAAAATATCGAAGATTGGTGTATTTCTAGACAATTATGGTGGGGTCATAGAATTCCTGCTTGGTATAACAAAGAAACAGGTGAAGTATATGTTTCTGAAGAAGAACCAAAAGATATTGAAAACTGGACTCAAGATGAAGATGTATTAGACACATGGTTCTCTAGTGCATTATGGCCTTTTGCAACATTAGGTTGGCCAGAAGATACGGAAGACTATGAAAGATATTATCCAACAAGTACAATGGTTACAGGTTACGATATTATCTTCTTCTGGGTAGCGAGAATGGCTTTCCAAGCTCGTCACTTTACAAAACAAAGACCATTTAAAGATGTATTAATCCACGGTTTAATTCGTGATGCTCAAGGTAGAAAAATGTCTAAGTCACTTGGTAATGGTATTGACCCAATGGATGTTATCGATAAGTATGGTGTCGATGCATTACGTTTCTTCTTAACTACAAATAGTACACCAGGTCAAGATATGCGTTATATCGAAGACAAAGTAGAAGCATCATGGAACTTTATCAATAAGTTATGGAACGCTTCTAGATTTGTGTTAATGAATCTACCAGAAGACATGGAATACAGTGATATTTGCTTAGAAAACTTATCTGAAGCAGACACATGGATTCTTGCTAAGTTAAACGAAACAATTAAACATGTTACAGAAAATAACGAAAAGTATGAATTTGCTTTAGTTGGTAATGAGTTATATCAATTTGTTTGGGATGATTTCTGCAGTTGGTATATTGAAATGAGTAAAGCTAGCTTATCTAGTGAAGATACTCATGTTGTTAAAGCTGCTCAATCTACATTACTTTATACATTAACTTCTATCTTGAAGCTATTATCTCCATTTATGCCATTTGTTTGCGAAGAAATTTATCAAGCATTACCTCATGAAAAAGATAGTATTTGCTTAGAAACTTGGCCAAGTGTTAATGAATCAATTCGTACAGATAACTTAGCAGAAATGGATATGTTAATCAGCATGATTCAAAAAGTACGTGAAGTTAAACGTATCAATAACTTAAAACCTAGTGCTCCATTATCTTTAATGGCAAAAGACTTAAATGGTAATGTAATTGAACCTAAAGAAAGTCTTCAAGCAATGTTAACAAAGATGGCTAAAGCGACTTGGGAAAAACATCTAGAAGGTGATTTAACTGTTGAAACAGTAAAAGGTGGAACAATTTATATTCCTTCAGGTGAATTACTAGATAAAGAAACAGAAATTGCTAAGTTAACAGCAGATAAAGAACGTTTAGAAAAAGAGATTCAAAGAGGGAAAGGTATTTTATCTAATGCAGGATTCTTAGCGAAAGCACCAGCTGCTAAAGTAGAAGCAGAAAAGAATAAACTAGCAGATTATGAAAAACAATATGATGCCGTAGTAACTAGATTAAATAGTTTACAAGGCTAATTAGTACAAATTTAGATTGGGGAATTGTTATGATTCTTCAATCTTTTTTATAGGTTTTATAAAAAAATAAAATACTCCCTAATAATATATACGCAACTTAATAAAAAAATCCTCGAAAAAGGTCAAAATATAACCGAAATATAACCGGTACTAGATATAATGCAGTTGAAATAAGAAAGGAGAGGAATATGACAAAGAAAATAATATCTGTATTAATGGTTCTATCGTGCTTATTTTGGCCAATGAAATTACTTGGTGAAGAGATTCAACCAAGTAGCGAAACAACAACGATTGTGGATGAAGAAACTCCAGAAAAGGGAAAGAAGAAATCACAAGATACAATGTTTCCTCTTCTAACACTAACATTAGTAATCTTAGGTGGTTATGGATATGTACTTTCCCAAAGGAATAAAGATGTAGACTTACAAATTAATTCTACATGTCAAAACGATGATGGAAGTTTTACGGTAAGTCTAGGATATAAAAATCCAAAAAAGAAAAAGATACATATTGAAAAGAATAAAGTGAATGTCACTCATGGTACAGCAATCATTTTAAATAATGAGGACATTGACTCATTAGAGCCAGGACAACATGAAAATGTGATTACAGCAGTAATTACAGAAGATACGAATTTGAATTGGAATATCAATGATAAATCAATATCGGTTGATGGACAAAAGATATTGAAGAAAAGGAGATAGTAACATGAAAAACAGAAAGAAAAACATTTTAGAGACGGAAATAACCAAGTTAACTAAAATCGCTTTATCAGGATTGATGGTTTTAACTTGTGTTCATTTTTCATCTGTTTCTGCTGAAGATGGAGATTCTATTAATACAGAAGATGCAGTAAATGTAGAAAGTACACCAGAAGTAGTTGAAGAACCTACATCAGAACCTGAAGCAGTTATAGTAGAAGAATCTACTACTGAAGTAGTAGCTGACGAAGAAGAGTCTGCAGCGCCTACTGCTGAAGCTATACCAGTAGAAAATACTGTTGATAGTGTAGAAGTTACAACAGAACCTGTTCCTACAGAAACTCCAGTTGAAACAGCAACACCAGAAGTTACGACAACTCCTGAAGTAACAGAAGCTCCTGTGGCAACAGAAGAAACAGTAGTTGCAGAAGATTCAAAAGAAACTGAACCTGTAGAAGTAACTGCAGAATCAGAAGCTACAGAGACTACAGAAGTAGTTGAAGCAACAGCTACTCCTGAAACTACTGAAGTTCCTGAAGAAGAAGCTGAAGAAGAACAAATTGATGCAGCAAGTGATGAATCTAAAATCACGAATCTATCATCTAATGATGCAGAAGATAAAGCAGTAGAAGAAGCTGAAGAAGAAAAAGACTATACTGAAGCTATCCAATATAATCTTGAATATAGTGAAGATAAAACAACTGCTACATTAACAATTTCATTAGATACAGAAGATGATGTTTACTTAGATTTTGTAAATAGTGATGAAATCAGTGAAAACATTGATGCAGGAAATTATGCATTAAATGAAGAATTAGTTGATGAAACTGGTAAATCTTATGTATTTGATTTAAAAGCAAATGGTACATATAATTTTGATGCTATTGTTTTAAGCCAAGATGAAGATGTAACAGACTTTGATGAAACTGAATATGATAAAGAAATTACAGTAGAAGTTGCTGATTTAGTTCCTAGTGAAACTGAATCGGAAGAAGCGGAATTAGCATGGTATCATGAAGAAACATTATCTGTAGAAGTTGGTAGCACAATTGATTTAGGATATTATGGTGGTTGGGGAAATACAATATGGAATATGTATGAAGAATCATCTACAGGTAAAGGACAACTATTTCATGAAGGTAGCAGAGAAAAATTTACGGGCACAGAACCAGGAATAGTTTGGGTTGAATCATATTATTATTATAATGATGAACGTACAAGGTATAAGATTACAGTCACTGAAGCTCAAGAGAAATCTGTTAAAGCTTATGTGTATGTAAATGGTAGTGGTTATTCAGATGAAGCTTTAGAAGTTCTTGGTATTGATAAGAATACTCTTGATGGAAATGGTTATTTCCCTGTTGGTGAAATAACATTGGATGGTAGTTATTTGAATGGTAAGAAAGATAGAAAAACTGCTGGAGCTGCATTAATTAATAGTGATAGTGATTGGAAGACTTTATTAGCATCTTTATCTAGTATGGATACGCAAACATTAACTGGAATATATGCTGCAAATAAAGGAAATAATATTCCTAATTATTTAACACAAGCAGTAGGTGATATTAATCGAGGCTGGGGTTCACAATGCACGGCATTATTCTATTGGCCAAATGATGGAAGAACATCTTATGGATTTGATGATCAATCAGTTCGTTATCATTTAGATTTACGCTTCAATACAAGTGTAATTAATTATGTTAATGGTAATAATGGAATTACAAAAGGTGATGCTAAAGATGGTCGTACTATTGATACAAGAACATATATTAGTGGATCAACAGCAATTGAACCAAGAAATTTAACAGTTCCTGATGGATACAGACTTGTTGGATACTATAGTGACCGTAATATGACAGTTCCTTGGATTCCAGGTGAAACAATTGTTACTGAAGGAACAACAGTTTATGTAAAACTTGCTAAAATGGCTGATGTTGTAATCAACTATGAAGTTATTGGGAATGGAGGAACAGTATCTTTAGATAAAGAAAGCTTTAATCCAGTAACTGGTAGTCCAAGTGGATCAACAGCAAGTGTTAAAGCAGATAACTATAAGTTTATTGGATGGTATTCTGATAAAGAATGTACAAATAAAATAAGTGATAATGCAACATATGTTCCATCAGAAAGTTGGACAGAGGGAGCTACATACACTTACTATGCTAAGTTTGAAGAACAAAGAACTATCGAAGCAACTTTAACTGGTTATGAAGAAACTTATGATGGACAAGCTCATAGTATTACTGTTAGCAACGTTTCAGTAGATGACTATACAATTCAATACCGTTCTTCTGATAGTAGTGAATGGAGTGATAAACTTCCAACTTGGACAGATGTAACAGAAACTGAAAAGACTGTAGAAGTAAAGATTAGCAAGGATGGTTATACATCATTTGAAGGATCTGCAAAAGTTAAGATTAATCCAAGACCATTAACAATCACATTGAATGGTGGTGAAAAAGTATACGATGGAACTCCATTAATTGGAACAGGTACTATTTCTGGATTTTTAAATGATGAATCTGCTAAGTTTGAAGTTTCTGGTTCTCAAACTGAAGTTGGTGAATCGTATGTTGAATATACATTAGATTGGGCTGGTGCAACAGCAAAATCCAGCAACTATGTAATCGAACGTAATTCCGCTACATTAAAGGTTACTAAGAGACCAATAACATTAACTGGTAATAGTGATACAAAAGTATACAATGGTGAAACACAAACAGTTGAAGGATATTCAATTAGTGGTTATGGTTTAGTTGATGGCCAACAAGTTGCTACTAATGTTGTAGCAAAAGCTGAAGGTATAGATGCAGGCACATATACAGGTACAATTACTGATGCTAAAGATGTAGTGATTAAATCTGGAAACGTTGATGTTACAAAGAACTATGAAATTACAACTACTCCTGGAAGCTTAACAATTACTCCAATTACATCTCATGTAGAAGTAACAATAACTGGTAATAAAGGTAAATTTACTTATGATGGCCAACCACATACAGTATCTGGATTCACAGTTGAAGCAAGTAATAACTTATATATTACCAAAGGTGAAAATAAGTACTATAGCTATAGTGGTACAGCAAGTGTTACCAAGACAGATGTAAATCCTACACGTGGTTACGATGGAAAAGTAGTTGGTTATGTGATGGGATTATTAGCCACTGATTTTAAAAATATATCTAATAACTTCACAAATGTTACATTTAGAATTTATGATGGTGGAATCTTAATTGAGCCTGGTACATTAACGATTACAACGCCTTCTGCTTCTAAGACATATGATGGAACTCCATTAACACAAGCGGGTGGATATGAAGGTTTAGTTGAAGGTGAAACAATTGGTTTTGAAACAACAGGTTCTATCACAGAAGTAACATATGATGAAAATACAAAAGAAGTTGTTGGAGTAACAAATACATATGCTCTTGTATGGAAATCCGTTGGAAATGAGTATACAGCTAAGCAAAGTAACTATGATGTAGTAGAAAATCTTGGAACATTAACTATTACTCCAAAATCAATTACGCCTGACACTCCAGAAACACCAGAAGATCAAAAGACAGGTATTACAGTAAGTGACCCAAGTGATCATGAATATGATGCTAAAGAACATATAGAAACTCTAACTGTAACAGATACAAAAACACGAAAAACATTAGTTAAAGGTACAGATTATAACGTTTCTTATAGCACAGAAGATTTCACAAATGTTGGTAAAATTACAATTACAGTTAAAGGTATTGGTAACTATACAGGTGAATTTACAAAAACATATAGTATTACACCTGCAGAAGTAACAGTAGCTGCTAACAATTCCAACAAAGTATATGGTGAAAAAGATCCTACATTAACAGCAACAGTATCTGG
>CAVIQY010000017.1:0-34928 GCA_963645035.1 bacterium
CTCTTCCCTCAGTCAACTACTTTTTTTAATTTTTTGAAAATTTTTTGTTAATTTTCACTTCATTTCCTTAAAACATGCAGAATGGTAGTCCTGGATAAAGAAAAAGACTAGAAATTTCGAGATATACATACTCATCCTAGTCTTAATTTCAATTTGTTTACTTAATGATTTTCTTAAATAATGTACACATGTTTCCTGTTAGTAACATGGATATAATTGTACCAATTCCTATACCAATTATTCTTCCTGCTAATAGGTAAGAAAGAACTGCCGCAATGCATACACAAACTATATCAAATCTTAGTTTTATATAACCAAAAGATTTATTTGTTACTTTTCCTATCGTGTTAACAAATCCATCAGGTGCATTTGGAATTAAATCTTGTGCAATAACTAATGTTGTTCCTAATGCTACTAAAACAATGGCGATAATTAGCATCACTAACCCTATCACAATGTTTTGTGCTTCAAAATTTAATAATCCATTAAATAAATCTACTAATCTTCCAAATAGTAATGAAACTGGTAGTTGTAATAACGTCTTAAGTTCCACTTTCTTAAGTAATATCATCTGACATAATATGAATAAGCAATACATGATAAATACTGCATTACCTAAAGATATTGTAGTAGTCTTTGATATTACAAAAGGAGTTACATTAATCGCTGCTACACCTAAATTTGTTTTTGTATTTAAAACCACACCTATGCACAATATTACTAGTCCAATACTATAAATACATATTCTTTTTATCATCTAATATTTTCACCATTTTGAGCAATTGTATCTTTATACCAATAGAATGATTTCTTCTTTGATCTTGCTAGGTCTTTCAAATCAAATTCTTCGCGATTTACACGAACTAAACCATATCGTTTGCTAAAACCAGAATGACCTGAAACAATATCCATAAATGACCATGTGCAATAACCAATGAATTCTACTCCCATATTGATTGCATTTCTTACAGATAATAGATGCTTATATAAATAATCAATTCGATCATCATCTTGTACTAATCCATTTTCATCTGGTGTTTCAACATTGCCAAACCCATTTTCTGTAATTAATAGTGGTAAATGATATCTATCCCAAAGTAATCTAGCAACACATTCTAAGCCGATATTATCAATTTCCCATCCCCATAAAGTAGCGGTTAAATTTTCATTTTTTACAACTTTATAGATACCTGCTTCTTCCGCTGGCAATAGTTTGATTGTTAAATCACCAATATGATTTTCTTCATCCGTTGGAAATGCAGAAATACTTTTAGATGCATAATAATTAAATCCAATAAAATCCGGTTTGTTTTCTTTCATCACTTCCATGTCACCTACTGCAATTTCTGGCATCATGTTTCTATCTTCTAGATATCTTTTAAATGTAGGATTATATTCTCCTCTTACTTGCATATCTAAAATATAGTAATTTCTAATTTCCATTGCATCAAACCATGCAAGGGTGTCTTCAGGTCTATTCGTCGTTGGATACATCATATCAAAACATACTGCCGGTCCAATTTTTCCACCATCTACCATTTCGTGACATAGTTTAAATACTTTTGCACTAGCAACACACATATTGTGATTTGCTAAAAAACCTAGTTTTTCATTTTCATGTTGATCCTTTCCTTTTAAACCTAATCTAAAAGGCATATGTACAACATGATCCTGTTCATTTATTGTTAACCAATATTTTACTCTATCTCCATATGTTTTAAATAAGAAGGAAGCGTAATTCACATAATCATCAATACTCTTACGGTTCATCCATCCGCCATATTCTTCTACTAATCCTTGAGGATATTCAAAATGATAGATTGTTACTATTGGTGTAATATTTGCTTTAACTAATTCATCAATAAGTTGGTTATAAAACTCTACACCTTTTTCGTTTACTTCTCCATTACCATGAGGAAATATACGTGTCCAAGCAATTGAGAAACGATACGCTTTTAAGCCACATTCCTTCATATAGGCAACATCTTCTTTAAAATGATGATAATGATCACTCGCTACTTCATAGTCACAAATCTTTGGATTCTTTTCACGAACATCCATTACAGATAGGCCTTTACCATCTTCATGAGCTGCGCCTTCACATTGGAACGCTGCTGTAGCACTTCCCCATAAAAAGTTTTCTGGAAAAGATTTTAATGTTCTTGTTTCCATTAGTCTTCGTCAAATCCTACAAACCAAGTAATAACAAATCCAAGTACTACGGCAATAGCAGCAGAAGCACACGCTAAATAGAAGTTAGACATTTCACCACCCATGAAGATAGGTAATGTTAATAATGAACAAGAAGCTGTAGCGTAAGCTCTAACATCAAATATACCAATAAATACACCTGTGATAGCTGAAGCAATAATTGCAGAAATTAGAGGTTTCTTTAAACGAATTAATACACCATATAATGCTGGTTCAGTAACAGATAGTAAAGCTGTGATACCTGTAGATAAACCTACTTCTTTGTTTTCTTTCTTCTTTGCTTTTACACCTACTGCTAAAGCGGAACCTGCAATAGCTAAGTTAGCAGCTAATGCTTTAGAGAATAATAATGAAGATCCAACTGTAGAAATTTCATTAACGATAAGTGGTGTGATAATTGTATGCATACCTACCATAACAAGTAGTGGGTGTAATGCTGATAATACAGCCATAGATAAACCACCAAAGCTTGTAATCCATACGCAGAAATTAGCAAGTGCTGTACCTACAATTGTTCCAATAGGGCCTAAAACAATTAGTGTTAACGGGAACATAACAATAGATAGGATAAATGGTCTTAAAATAGACTTAACAGCATCTGGTAAGTATTTAACTAATACTTTATCAAGCATTGCCATTACAGGAACCATTAATAATGCAGGAACAATATTAGATGTATATTTTACTGTCATTAAATTAATTCCGAAGATGCTTAATCCTTCAACACCTGTAACTGTTGCTGAACATAAAGCTAACATAATAAATGCCGCAACATATTCATTTGTCTTTAATCTTCTAGCTCCAGCATAAGCTACCATTACTGGTAAGTAAGAATAAGCCGCATTAGCTAAAGCATTTAATAGAACATATGTACCTGATTCTTTTGTTAATACAGAGAAATTTGTTAATAATGCAAGAATAGCAGAAATTAAACCAGATCCAATTAATACTGGTAATGTAGGTGTAATACAACCACTAATAAATGAAAATACTTTATTTACTGTTGTTTCTTTCTTACCATCTACATTTTCATTTACTACTTCACCAGCTTCACTATTAGGAAGTAATGGAGCTACCTCATTATATAGTTGCTCAACACTTGGTCCAATAATGATTTGGAACATGCCACCTTGTTTAGCAATTCCTTTTACACCATCAATTGCCTTTAAAGCTTCTTCATTTGCTTTAGATTCATCTTTTAATGTAAAACGTAAACGTGTCATGCAATGTGTATGAGATACTACATTGTCTTTTCCACCAATTCCTTCAACGATTTTTGGTGCCATCTCTTTAAAATTCATGTAATTAATCCTCCCTTTGAATTTCACCGAGTAAACTATAAAAAAAGGTGCGTCTTTCAACAACACCATGAATTTCCACAAACTTAGAAATTTTATGAACAATTAGTTTACCTTGTTCTCTTTAATCATCTGTCCAAAGCTATTAATCATCCGATGATACTTCAAAAAATCAGTTGTTTCATTATAGTTAAAAACAAATACCGTCTTATCATCTTGAACCGTTCTATATACTCCTGTATCTATATTTGAACATACAGTATGGGTTAAGGAATATCCTTTTATTTGAATTACTTCATTAACTAAAGGAACTTTTACCTCATGATAAACTAATTGATTATCATGAGCCTTAGCATCAATGATTTTTACCAACTTATTTTTATATACAATTTTGTCTATCGCGTCATAATCTTCATTGGTTAAAAAAGAATGAATCTTCAAAAATGGTACACGTTTAAAATCACCAAGTACACTCTTTGTACTTAATATGATTTTATAGGAATCTTTTTCAATTTCTTTATTTATATCTGTACTAAGATAGACGTTTTTAATGGTTGCTTTAGATCCAAAATGTTTTTCTAAATCTGTTTGTAACATTTCACATTCCGATATATTTGAATCATATAGCAACATCTTTTCGTTAATCACTAAATCTTTGCGATACAACCATTGAATATGCATTGCTAGATAAAAGCGATTTTCTTCGTTTACTTTAAAGTTTGTTTTTTCTTCGATAATTTTACATAGATTTCCACTTAATAAGAAAGCACTTAATAATCTTTGTAGCATTTGATCATACATAAAATCTTGTTTGATATATGAACTACTACCCCTACTAATCAAATCATCAATATGAGCTGCTAATGACTTCGTATCTTCTACTTTAAATATTACAAAATGATATTCTTCTTTTATTTCTTCTATAAATGCTTCAATGATTTCATTCACAATAGGATGAACAATTACAGCTCGATTAATCCTTTGTAATGGTAAAGAAGATAAATCTTTTGCTTGTATTTCTATTCCTATATCTTTTAAATCATGACTTAAGTCATCGTATAAAGAAGAATAAACAACCTCATTTTCTAATAAACATTGATGATGTTCTACTCTTTGTATAATCACCATTAGATGCATAATTAATTTATTGATATTATCATTTGCTATCTCAAAGTTATGTGTAACCAAAAATTCATTTAGTTTTTCTTGTACTCTTGGAAGTAATTCCTTGTTTTGTTCTTCAAGATACATTTGTAAATATCGATTTTGTTTTGCTGGATTATCATCTATCGAAAAGAAACGTACAAGTAATTCTCTTTTCTGCTTTTCACTTGCGATTAGTCTTACACCTTTATGTGAAGATATTTCTAGACAAGCTTCAGGTACTTTCTCTGGAACTTCTTTTTTTAACTCATGAATGATACTCGATATACTTGTTTTAGATATATAAAGTTTATCCGCAAGCATGTTCATTGAGATATATTCATTTGATTTACATAATGCAATTAACAGTTGAATTTTTCTTTCTGTATTCTCTGAAGATAACATTTGATTTTCATCTTCTTTGATTAATTCATCATAGGCATCTAGATACTGATCCTTTTCCTCAAAAGGAATATAGTAACGATTATCTTTGCAATATAAACAAAGATGATATTTTTTTAAGGAATCATCTAATACTTGAATATCACTTTTTAGTGTTTTACTCGTAATATTTCCTAATGCACAAAGTTCATCTTCGCTTGCACCAAAGTAATTCGCTATGATTTCTCTTAATATCATCTTATGTCTGTTTATCATATTAATTTTATTCTTCTATTTCGATACGATTTCTTTTACTTCTGTAACTGTCTTTGCTAGATTTTGAATATCACTTGGCACAATAATCTTTGTGGATTGGCCATCTGCCATCTTTTCTGCAGCTTCAAATGATCTAATCTTTAAATATTCTTCACTAGGTGTAGCTTCATTAATGAGTTTAATCGCTTTTGCTTTAGCACTAGCAACTGCTTCAATTGCTTCAGCTTCACCTTGTGCTTCTCTAATTCTTTGTTCTTTTACGGCATCAGCTCTTAAGATAGCAGATTCTTTTTCACCTTCTGCTCTAGTAATTGCGGATTGCTTTTCACCTTCAGCAGTTAAAATAATGGCTCTCTTTTCTCTTTCTGCTTTCATTTGTTTTTCCATTGCGTCTTGAATAGACTTTGGAGGAGTAATATCTTTTACTTCTACACGAGTAACTTTAATTCCCCATTTATCTGTTGCTTCATCAAGAATTTGTGTGATTTGAGAGTTAATTGTATCTCTTCCTGATAAAGTATCATCTAGTGATAATTCACCAATAATATTTCTTAATGTTGTAGCACTTAAATTTTCAATTGCCGCAATTGGTCTTTCTACTCCATATGTTAATAGTTTAGGATCCATGATTTGGAAGAATACTATAGAATCCACCATCATTGTTACATTATCTTTTGTAATAACTGATTGAGGTTCAAAGTCTGCTACTTGTTCCTTTAAAGATATTTTACGAACAATCTTTTCTAATACAGGTTTACGAATATGTAAGCCTGCTTGCCAAGTAGTATGATACTTACCTAGTCGCTCAATAACCCATGCATTTCCTTGTGGTACAATGCATAAACAAGATACACAACACGCTACCACAATAATGAGTAACACTAAAATTACAACAAACATTTTCCTTCTCCCTTATTTTCCAATAATTTTAAATATGATATATGCTAGTAAAGCAATAAACACATACAAATAAATTAGTACATCTTTTGTAATATCTCTAGGTGCTGATACATGTTGATATCTTGGTTCTTTTTTACGAATCTTTTGTTGAAAATGAATTTCTTTTGCATGTATACGAGCATGTTCTTCTTTGATAACTTTCGCTTCATCTACATTCCATGGTGAAAGTTTAGCTTCTCTACGCATTTCTCTAGCTAGCCAATCATTTTCACGATTTTCAAATCCTTTTAATTCTTCTTTCATAAAGCTTCCTTATTTATACCAAACAATCTACATGCATTATCTAAAGCTATATCAGCTACTTCTTGAGCTGTGATATCTCCTCTTACCTTTGCAATTTCTTCGCATACTTCACTAATCATTAAGGAATGAGCTGCTTCTCCTTTATGACTTAATGTAGGTAAAAATGGAGCGTCTGTTTCTAATACCAATAATTCTAATGGCATTTTCTTTACAACTCTTTTTAATTCATCCGCATCATCATATGTAATTGCAGGACCTATTCCTAAATAAACACCACGTTTTAAGAATTCATCCGCATAGTTTTCATGACTGAAGAAACGATGAATCATGGCTTTTACAGGATACTTATCTAATCCATTTAATGTATCTTCATCTGCTGAGCAATCATGAATCACAACAGGTAAATCTAATTCTTTTGCGAGTTGTAATTGGGATAAATATACTGGCATTTGTTTGCTAAAGTCAGGATTTGTACCATTTACATAATCTAGTCCAATTTCGCCTATCGCAACAACTTTTTCCCTTTGAGCTAACTTTTTAATTTCTTCTAGATAGTTTTCGTTTGCGTCATATGCAGATAAAGGAAATACACCTACTGATGCATAAACAAATGGATATTCTTTTGCTAAAACAACAGAACGATAACTAGAAGCTACATCTGATCCTGAATTGATGATAAAAGATACACCTTCATTATGCATTTGATCAAGTAATTCTTTACGCTTATTGTCAAATACCTTCTCATCGTAATGTGCATGGACATCCGTAATATGATTCATATACACAATATCCCTCCAACTAATTTCATTATATCAAATAATCTAAATTTCTATAGATTTACGCAAATTTTTCCTATTATTTTACACGTATTTATCATTTGTTTCATCCTTCCTCTTTTTCACATTTGCCCGTGTGAAATATCCCTTTTTGTCGTAAAATAGTTTCGATAGGAGATTAGAAATTCCATGATTGAATTTAAAGATGTATCTAAAACATATCCAAATGGCACTAAAGGCCTACAACACATTAACTTAAAAATAGATCAAGGCGAGTTCGTTGCCATTATTGGTCTATCTGGTGCAGGTAAATCTACTTTAATCCGTACCATTAACCGTATGATTGATATTACTGGTGGTCAATTAATTGTAGATGGAACAGATGTCATGACGCTTAAAGGAAAAGAATTAAGAAAATTCCGTCGTAAAATCGGTATGATTTTCCAATCTTTCAACCTGATTACTAGAAGTTCTGTAATCAATAACGTTCTAACAAGTAATGTTCCTGACATGCCTTGGTATAAGACACTATTTGGTTATTATTCTAAAGAACAAAAGTTAAAAGCTTTAGAAGCTTTAGATAAAGTAAATATCTTAGATAAAGCATATGACCGTTGTGATGAATTATCTGGTGGTCAAATGCAACGTGTAGCTTTAGCTAGAACATTAAATCAAAATCCAAGTATTATTCTTGCGGATGAACCAGTCGCATCCCTAGATCCTATTATGGCTGATGTCGTAATGAATGACTTCAAACATATTAATGAGGAAATGAATATTACTATCTTATTAAATATTCACCATGTAGACTTAGCTCTAAAATATGCAACTAGAGTAGTTGGTGTTAGAAAAGGACATATCGTTTATGATGGTCCTGCAAGTGAAGTAACACAAGAAGTCTTAGATGAAGTTTATAATGGCACAAAAGTACCTACAAGTACTGATGAAAAGGATGCTTAATTATGAGAAGGGAAAAAGTAAAGGAAAAGAAAAAGCCATTATTTGATCGAATATTTAAGCCTAAGACGATTCTATTAAGTAATGGTCATACAGTAGAAAAACCTGTAAGTAGAAGACCTTTAATCTATACATGCGTTCTTCTTGCAATTATTATCTCTGTAAAAATGACAGGATTTGATTTTTCCATCATTATTACTAGAGGTCATTATTTGACAGATATCTTAGTAAAAATATTCCATCCTACTTGGAGCTACTTTTCTAAAGTAGTTAGTCCATTAAAAGACACAATACAAATGTCATTACTGGGTACAATTATCGGCTGCTTAATCGGTTTACCTATTGCGATATTATCTTCTAGTAATATTAATAAGAATAAACCTACATTATACTTCTTCCGTTTTGTTCTATCTGTAATGCGTTCTGTACCTACATTAATTCTTGCTAGTATCTGTTCCTTAATCTTTGGTTTAGGTACATTTGCTGGTACAGTAGCGATTGTCTTATTTACAATTGGTATTGTTGCGAAGATGTTATTTGAAAGTATCGAAACAATTGATATGAAGCCTTTTGAAGCGATGCAATCCTTTGGTGCTACAACTTGGGAAGCATTCTGGACTGCATGTATGCCTCAAATTTTACCTACATATTTATCTCATTCCTTATATTGTTTTGAAATGAATGTACGTGCTGCTAGTATCTTAGGTTATGTTGGTGCTGGTGGTTTAGGTATCTTAATTAATGAAAGAATTGGATGGCGTGACTATGAAGGATTAGGTATGGTATTACTTGCACTATTTGTACTTGTATTACTAATCGATTTTTTCACTGATTGGTGTCGTTCAAAATTATCGTAGGAGGCAAATATGTCAATATTAGAAACTTATAACAACCGTCCTAGAAAATTATGGGTTAGAGTATTAATCTTCTTAGTTGTCCTTGCCTTTACGGTATGGAGTGCTAATGGAATTAGCTTAAGTAACAGAATGGATTTCACTGCAGCTAATGGTATCGTGAATGGTTTAACACATCCTGACTTTGCCTTAATGTTTGATCTAAGTACAGAAGGTGTTCCTTATTTAATTCTACAAACTATCGCTATTGCGGTTCTTGGTACAATTATTGGTGGTATTCTTGCTTTACCTATTAGCTTCTTAGCTAGTACAAATGTCGTCCCTAAATGGATTGCTTATATCTTTAGAGCCATTATTCTTGGTATTCGTACTATCCCTTCTCTTGTATGGGCATTAGTATGGATTCGTGTTACTGGTCCTAATGCATTCTGTGGTGTTATTACACAATCTATTTGCTCTATTGGTATGATTTCTAAAATGTATATCACAGCTATTGAAGACTTAGATACAGGTATCTTAGAAGCACTAGATGCTTCAGGATGTAATACATTCCAAAAGATTCGTTGTGGTATTCTACCTCAACTTAGTGCTAGCTTTGTTTCAACGATTATTTATCGTTTTGATATTAACTTAAAAGATGCCACAACACTTGGTATTGTTGGTGCTGGTGGTATTGGTGCTAGTATGTTAATGGCAATCAATAGTAGACGTTGGTCTATGGTTGGTTCATTCTTATGGGCATTAATTGTTCTTGTATTATTGATTGAATTTTTCTCAACAAAAATACGTGCTCGTTTAGCTAGAGGAGAAAGATAATGGAAAATAGAATTCGTATTCTTGCGACAAGTGATGTACATGGATATATCTATCCTTATAGTTATGCACATAATGCAGAAGAAAATATTGGATATGCTCGTATTTCTACTCTTGTTAGTGCATTAAGAGATGAAAATACATTATTAATTGATAATGGTGATGTATTAGAAGGTTCACCTCTTATGTTCTATCACATGCATCAGAAACAAGAGGAAGTATCTCCTGTTGCGAAAGTATTAAATGCGATGGAATATGACTATATCAATATTGGTAATCATGACTATAACTATGGCGAACAAGCATTAATGAAATATTTAGGCGATGTAAACGCACCATGTATTACAAACAATATTTTGTATCATAACAAAACAGTTGGACCTTCTTATGTTATTCATGAAATCGCTGGTAAAAAAGTTGCTTTATTTGGTTTAACAACACAATATATTCCTAATTGGGAAAAGAAAGAACACGTCGCACATTCTAAATTCTTAGATGCTTGTATAACAGCGAAAAAGACTGTTGAACATTTAAAGTCATTAGAAAAACCTGATTATATTATTTGTGTATACCATGGTGGTTTTGAAAGAGATTTAGTCAATGGTTATCCTACAGAAGACTTAACAAAAGAAAATGAAGGATATGAAATCTTAAAAACAGTATCAGGTATTGATGTACTAATCACTGGTCATCAACATCGTTCCCTAGCTGGATCATTATTTGGTAAAGCATATACACAAACAAAAGATCGTGGTGAAGAACTTGCTTGTATCGATATCTATACCGATACAGGTGTGATTGAACCTAGAGTCTTAAAAGTAGATACAGAAGCTGATGAAGCTATCACAAAACTTGTACAAGAGGAAGAAGATGAATGTCAAAAATGGCTTGATACACCTCTTGGCACAACAAATGTAGATTTAGTTGTCACAAACGAAGATGAAGCTAGACTAAATAAGCATCAAATTATTACTTTCTTAAATCTTGTATCAAAAGAAGCTTCTGGTGCTGATTTAAACGCTAATGCATTATTCGATCGCGCTACAGGTTTCCCAAAACAAATCACTATGCGTAACTTAGCTAGCACTTATGTTTTCCCAAATACATTAGTCGTAAAGAAAGTTACTGGTAAAGTATTACGTGAATATTTAGAAAAATGTGCTGAATACTTCACGATTAATGGTGGTGCAATTGTTGTTTCGCCACTGTTCTTATCACCTAAACCAATGAAATATAACTATGACATGATTGATGGCGTAGACTATACAATCAAAGTATCAAATGATGTTGGTAGTCGAATTACTTCTCTAACATTTAATGGTAAAGAAGTACAAGACGATGATGAATTTACTTTATGTATCAACAATTATCGTGCTACAGGTGGAGGAAACTACAACATGATTAAAAACGCTCCTGTTGTAAAAGAAATCTCTAGTAGTATGGTTGAATTATTAGCCGATTACATCATGAAACACAAAGTGATTGATTTTGAACCAGTTCATAATATTACTGTAATCAAATAGGAGGAGTTATGGCAGACACATTAGAAACAATTAAAACTCGTCGTAGTATTCGTAAATACAAAGATGAAGCTATTCCTGAAGAAGTATTAAATAAAATTGTTGAAGCAGGTACATATGCACCTAGTGGTATGGGTAGACAATCCACAATTATCTTAGCTGTAACAAATAAAGAAGTTCGTGATCAACTATCTAAAATTAACGCATCTGTTATGGGTTCAAATTCTGATCCATTCTATGGTGCTCCTGTAGTACTAGTTGTATTAGCAGATAAATCTATCCCAACACATGTTTATGATGGTAGCTTAGTTATGGAAAATCTTATGTTAGCCGCACATGATTTAGGTGTAGGAAGTTGTTGGATTCACCGTGCAAAAGAAACATTTGAAACAGAAGCAAGTAAAGAACTTCTAAAATCTCTTGGTATTGAAGGAGATTATGAAGGCATTGGTAATTGTATCTTGGGTTATCCTGAAGGAGAAGTACCTAACGCTAAACCTAGAAAAGAAAACTTTGTTTATTGGGTAAAATAATATTCGTTTTAAAAAGGATGTCTACAGAGGCATCCTTTTCTTATGCTTATTTTCTTACAACACTTAATACATATTCTGTATGTATCTTATAGATAATACATTGAATGACATTATCCATGAGTTCTTGTTCGTGATTAGTTGAAGTAAATGTTGTATTTAATGTTGTGTTTGTTTCAAATACGGCATTTAATGTATCTTCAAAACGCGTCATAAATAAATCATATGCTTGTTCTACAGAACTATTTTTTGTTTGCATTTGTATTTCAATTAATTCTGATATTTGTTGCATCGAGTAACATCTTTTTAATATCGTTACCGCAATAAAATAAGCTAGATGTTGTTTTGTATAATGTTTTTTAATTGGTCGATTCACAATACCTGTTTTGACATAGTTATTAATCATAGAACTCGTAATGAATTTATCTTCATCAAAATAAGTACAACTTAACTTATCTGTTAAGTAAGTAATTACTTGATCCATATATAAATCTACATCTGGTAAATCTCGCCATCTTGGAAAACTATATTTCATGCATAAAGATTAACATAAAACAAAATATCACACAATCTAGTTTTTATTACTAGATGTATTGACATTTATTACTAGATAAATTAATCTATGCATGTAGTCGAGGTGACATATGATTAAAATAGTTACAGATTCTTCCACATTATATTCCGTCAAAGAAGCAGAACAGATAGGCTTATATTCTGTTCCTCTTAATATTTCTATAGACAGTAAATCCTATCAAGATCTTGAAGAAATCACAGATGAAGATTTATATCACATGATTGATGAACATAAAATTCCACGTACTTCTCAACCTTCTCTTGGTGAAAAGATAGATCTATATAACAAACTAAGTGAAGAAAATGAAGTAATAGATATTACAATGGCTTCAGGATTAAGTGGTACATATCAAACCGCATTAATTGCTCAAAGTTCTTGTAATCATCCTGATAAAGTCCATGTGATTGATTCCATGACTTTATGTGGCCCTCATCGTCATTTAGTAGATACAGCATTAGAAATGGCTTCTAAAGGTTCTAGCGTAGAAGATATCTTACATATGGTAGAAGAATCTAGAAAAACAGATGTTTCTTATTTATTACCAGTAGATTTTAACTATCTTGTTCGTGGTGGTCGTATCAAAGGTGTAGCCGCAAAAATTGGTGGTTTATTAAAAATCATTCCTGTTCTTAAAAAAGGAGAAGATGGTGTAGGACTAGAAAAACATAGTATTAGTAAAACATTAAAACGAGCAATCAATTCTGTTATTGATGATTTAAAAGAAAGTAACGTAGATAACTCTTACTACTTCTATGTAACTCATGCTAAAAATAGTGAACTAGCAAATACATTTGCAGAAAAAATAAAAGATACATTCAATGCAGAACATATCTTTGTCTATCCTTTATCCCCTTCATTTATCACCCAAGGTGGACCAGGATGTGTTGCTGTACAAGCAATTAAAATCATTCGTTAAAAGACAAAATACGGTACACAGACAAAATGCCAAACCTCGCATAAATACGCAAGATTTGGCATTTTTACTGTAAAAGATTTTATTAATCAAATATGCTTAAATCCATGTTGGACTTATCCATATATAATGCAACAATTCTTTGTACTACAGAAACTTTTTCTGAATCTGGGTAGTTAGGTATTATTGTCATAATACCTATAGCACGGATTGCGGAATAAAGTAGACATACATTGCTAATATGTTGTAACTTTTCTTCATCATTGCAATTAAAATATGTACGAAGGAATAAATCCCATAGCTTTTTTAATTCGTCTACTGTTAGACCAACAAACTTTTGGCAACGATCAGGTAAACCATCAAAAACTAAACGAAGACAGCCAAGTGACATTACATCAAATATTGGATGACCATGTGATGATTCACCCATATCAATTAGGATAAAATCGTCTCCTGTAACCATGACATTTTTTGGATGAAAGTCACCATGTACATATGTATTTCTATCAGGAATTGAATCTAATAATGCGCCATAGATTCCTGCTACTGTAGGATTTGCTTTAGCATTAATAATTGCTCTATATTTCTCATAAGAATCTTTTGTACTCTTGAAATTTGTGCCACTTACATCAATTTGGTTCATTTCATGCATGAATTTTCCATATTTCGTTGCGATACGATTAAATTGATCACCACTTTCTTGTAATATTTCTGCAAGTGTCTTTGATTTGATTAATTCATAAATTGTTCCATAGTTATTTCCAACTTTAACTACTTCATAAGGAATCGCTGTCGCGATACCATTCACAAACGCTGCTTTAGACGCATCCATTTCACGTTTGATTTCATCAAGAGCGAATACATCATTAAATACTTTGATAATTGTATCCGCATCAATTCTATATACTGTTCCTGTTGCACCACGACCAATTACTTCTAGTCCTTCAACAGAAAATTCCTTCATCTTTCTTTCAACATGATAGAAATTTTTGAAACCTGTCATATCTAAGACATCATATACTTCAGGATTAACTTCAATCAAAGAAGAATCTTTATATTGTTTAGCATATTTTAAGAACACTCTTAAACATGCACTAGATACATATTCTGTTTCACTTAAATTGAAACAAATATGTTTTACGTCTTTATCTTTTACTAACTCTTGAATTTCTTGATCAAATTCTTGTGAGTTTGTTGAGTCAACTCTTCTTGTTACGCAAACTTCTAATATTCCTTTTTCTTCATCAAAATTACTATTTAAAATTGTTGGCATGATTACTCTCCTTTCATTTCAATTACCAAGCTATTTAAACCGACAACATTTGTATATTTCAAGTCATCTGCTAAATTTAATATCATCTTTAATCCCATATGATTGATAACACTCTCTGACTCATGCATCTTATAGTAAGCACATGGATCAAATGATTTACCATCATCTCTAAATTCCACACGACACTTATTATCTAATGCTGTATAACGTACTTCAATAACACCATTCTTTTTATTTGGTTTTAAACCATGTTCAAAGTAGTTTACAGTTACTTCTTCTACACATAATGCAAGTGGGAATGCTTTCTTTGTATTAGGAAAATTTTCTTTATGAATCTGTTCAATTTTCTTAGAAGCTTCAATCGCATCATCAATATTCTTTACAATACAAATAACAGGTTCTTTACCTTCTTTTTTAATTGAATTTAAGATATAAATTTCTTTTAAAGGGAATAATTTCTTACATTTAATTGCACAATACGCTGTAATGAGTATTAGAGATATCGCTTCACTTAAAATGATTGTAATCCATAGTACATTAGCTGTATATCCAAATAGTTTTAATCCTATAATCACTGTTAACATTGGTACAATAATAGATTCAACGATGCAGACCATATAAGATACTTTAGCGCGCTCAATTCCTTGGAATAATTTATATAAACATGTATTGATAGAGAAAAATACAATTCCTAAGATATAAATCTTTAATCCTGTTACTGTTAAATTAAATGCTTCAGAACCACTTTGCATAAAGAAATGACATAATGGTTTAGCAAATAGTTCTACAATCACAATAACTGCTCCATTTAAAATAACACTATATTTGAGGAATGATTTGACTACTTCTTCTAAAGACTTTCTGTTATTTTCACCATATACAATACCAGCCATTAATAATGTTGTGGACGCAATACCCATTCCTACTGAGATAAAGATTGTATAGATATTTTTCACAATAGAATAAGCCGTTAATAGTTCTGCTCCACCAACTTTATAGAATATTTTATTTGTGAAAATATAGAAGATTACTTTTGATACTTGATAAATTGCATAAGATATACCAGCACTAACAATAGAATACAAAATAGTAAAGTTCATCTTCTTCAAATTCGCTTTAAGAGGGAAACGTTTCTTTAAAACGGCCACAAGTAAGACAACAATCGCTGCATAATAGCTTAATGATGATGCGATACCCATACCAAATATGCCACCATTAAAGATGAGAACATTTGCTAAGTCACCTACAATATCGCCAACCGTCATTACTGCTACACCAAGTAAGATTGACTTACGATCATCATATAATTGTAAAAATGGTGATAATGCTTGGAATAACATAAATGCAGGCATACCAAGCATATAGCTAACAAGATATTCATTTGTACGTATCTCAATCTCAGTACCAACAGGTGCACCTAAGAAAATAGATACAGGTTTACAAAATAAAATACATAACGCGGTAAAAACGACAGATACAACTATAGCTGTACCAACAGAAGTCGCATAGATTGATTCCAGTTGGCTTTTATCTCCTCTACCAAGAGCGTTACCAGCTACGACTTGAACACCTGAGGATAATGTTCCACCAAAAGCTGCAGTTAAACCAATTAATGACGAACATAATCCAAATGCCGAAATAGAATTTGGCCCTAAAAATTTACCAATTAATACGCCATCCACAAACATACATGCAGTAACTGCAAATGCAATTAATATTTGTGCAAATGTGATTTTCTTAAATGTTTTTTCAATCATAAATATCCCCTAAACATGCCAACATTATAGCATTATTTCAAACATTGATTTAAACATATCAATTATCTAATCTATATGATCAAATATGCTTAAATCCATGTTGGATTTATCGTTATATAGCTCTTTAATTTGAGCGATGATTTTTTCTTTTGCTTCTTCTGGATAATTTGGTAAACCAACTAGAATTGGTATAGCGCGAATTGTTGAATAGAGCAAACATACATTGTTAATATGCTTTAACTGTTCTTCATCTTCACAATGAAAATATGCAGGAAGAAAATTATCCCATAGTTTATTTAACTCTTCTGATGTTAATCCTATAAATTGAACACAAGCTTGAGGAACATCTAATAACGCTAATCTTAGACATCCTAATGACATAACATCAAATATTGGATGACCATGTGATGATTCACCCATATCAATTAAAACTAAATCATCACCCATAGCCATAACATTCTTAGGATGAAAATCCCCATGAACATATGTATTTCTTTCAGGAATAGAATCAAATAAAGCATTATATATTTCTTTTACATCTTCACTTGCTTTAGCACTAACTAGACCTTTTAATTTCTCATAGACAACAGATGTACTACTAAACACGGAATTACCTATTTCGATTTTATTCATCTCATGCATGAATTTTCCATATTTTCTTGCGTTTGTTTCAAAATGATCTTTGTCTTTATGTAGTATTTCAGAAAACGTCTCCGATTTAATTAATTCATACACAGTACCATAATTATTTCCTACTTTTACTACTTCATAAGGAATAGCTGTTGTAATACCATGCACAAAAGCTTCTTTTGATACATTCATTTCATGCTGAATGACCTCTTTTGAACAATTATCGTTGAATACTTTAATGATTGTATCTCGATCTATTCTATACACTACACCTGTAGCTCCTCTACCTACTATTTCTAAACCATCAACGTTGTAATTTTTCATTTTTCTTTCTATATGATAAAAATTCTTAAATCCTGTTATATCTAAAACATCATATACTTCATGATTTACTTCTACTAAAGAAGAGTCTTTATATACTTTCGCATATTTTAAAAACACTCTTAAACATGCACTAGATATATATTCTGTTTCACTCAAATTAAAACGTAGATGATTTATTTCTGGTGTATTTTCGATTAATTCTTCGATTTCTTGATTAAAAGTAGATGAATTTGTAGAATCTACTCTTTTCGTAACATATATTTCTAAAATTTTTTGTTTTTCATCATAATTACTCTTTAGAATCGTTTCCATAAATCATCATCTCCACAATGTTAATTATAACAATTATATGCAACAAAAAAACCCAACCATTACAGTTGAGTTTCCAATAACCGAGGGGGATCGGCTATTTGTAATCATTTAAACGTTTATATTGAACAAGTAGGTCATGAAGATGTCCTAGTTCTTTATCAAAACTATTGAAAGAAGATATCTTCCATGCCCAGTTCTTTTCATCTAATAAACCTGGTGTATTGATTCTACCTTTTTCTCCAAGTCTCAAGATATCAAACATTGGTAAGATTGCTGTTTCTGCTTTTCTCGATAAAGTAAATTCGATAATTGCATCAACTGTACCATAGTTACCAAATCCTTGTTTCTGTAGTTCTTTATCAACTTCTGCTTGATGTTCTTTAGGTAATGAATAATACCAAGCTTCTATCGGATAGTTATCATGTGTACCTGTATAAACAATTAGATTCTCATTGATATCCTTGTAGAAATGACCATCAAACATTTGTTGTACTAAGCACATACCTTTTAGATGGAAGAAATCTCTAAGTTTATATACACCTTCCATTCCATCACCAAGATCTTCCGCAACAATCTGAATATTTGGATATTTTTCGAATAGTGCGGTAAAGAATTCTTTGCCTGGAGCAAGAACCCATTTTCCTACCATAGCTGTTGGACAACTTGATGGAATTTTCCAATAGTTATAGAACGCTCTAAAGTGGTCAATACGTGTAATATCATATAAACGAGACATATATTCTAGACGATCCATCCAGAACTTAAAGTCATTCTTTTGTATCGCTTTCCAATTGTAGATAGGATTACCCCATCTTTGTCCTGTAGCCGCAAAACTATCAGGTGGACATCCTGCAATAAACTTTGCATGTCCTGTAGCGTCTAATAAGAACATCTTTTTGTTCCACCAAACATCATCAGAATCATGTCCTACATAGAAAGGAATATCTCCCATAATACGAATATGACGACTATTTGCATATCCTTTTAATTCATTCCATTGTTTCAATAGGATATATTGAAGGAAGATTTCATAATCCATTTGTTCTTGTAGAGGAGCTAAATCTAGCTTCTTTTTCTCTGGATAAAACTTTTCATTATCTGGCCATTCTAGCCAAGACTTAAGTTCATTCTTCTTTTTCAATGAAATAAAGATAGCGTAATTTTGTACCCATTCTTCTTTCTTAAATGCTTCATAAGATTCATCCGGTTTAAATCTAGCATAAGCTTTCTTAAACAATTTATTCTTATACTCTCTTACTTCTGCATAATGAATGACATTACTATCTTCATGTAATTTCTTTACTTCACTTTCTTCTAATAAGTGTTGTTCTAATAACCAATCGATAGAAATATATAATTCATCCATTGCTTTAGAAGAATATGGTTGATATGGTGAAGAACCATATCCTAGTGGTTGTAACGGTAATATTTGCCAAATTGAAAAACCTGTATCACTTAAACGATTAATAAATTCATACGCTGATATACCAAAATCACCACATCCATAAGGACTAGGCAAGGATAATACAGGCATTAATACTCCACTTTCTCTACTCATCTTACTTTTATCATGATTGGTTTATCTACAACCATCTCATGTCCTTTCACTATTACATCAGTATCATCTAGAAGATTCTTATATTTGCCATCTTCTAAATCTACATTTACTTTACTATGAATATTCTTAACATCAAAGTATGCATAATATTCATTTTGCTTATCCCACTCTCTAAAAGCTAAGATTTGATCATATGGTAACATCATCGAATTTACATATTCTTCATCACTAAACATTTCTTTCTTTAATGCATTACATTTACGAATTAAATCTGACGCAGATGAATGATTCCAACAAATTTCACTCTTTTCAAATAGAGAAGGATAATTCACTTCATATACTTCTTCTCCAGCATAGACAAATCCAATACCTTTTAGTAATAAAGTAAATGCTAACCAATTCTTCACTTTATCTTCATCATGAAGTAAAGACATCACTCTCTTACGATCATGATTTTCTAAGAACCATGCTTTGAATGCATTCTTAGGTAATTGTGACCTTTGATAATTAATGATTCTTGCATATTCTTTTAGATTTGAATCTTGTTCTAAAGCACGCAAGTAATAATCTTGTAAATCATAGGCATAACAAATATCAAATGCTTGATATTGATCTGAGTCTGTTAATACATCTATATTTTGTTCACGTAATATTTCTACAAATTCTTCTTCACCAGATTCAGCTAACATGAAGAAATTAGGATTAATCTTTTTTAATTCTGCTCTAGCTCTATTCCAAAAAGCAATAGGCACAAGAGGAGAAACATCACATCGATATGCATCTACTCCCTTATTTGCCCAGAACTTAAGCATTTCAATTAATTCATCTTGTACATCTGGATTCTCATATTTTAAATCAATAATATCTGACCAATCTGCTACTTTACGAGTTGGTTTACCTTCTGCATCTAACACATAGTATTCAGGATGCGTCTTACTCCAAGTAGAATCACAAGCAGTATGATTAATCACGATATCTGTCATGATTTTTAATCCTTTTTGATGTGCTAAAGTCACCAACTCATCAAAGTCTTCCATTGTACCAATAGAAGGATCAATCTTGTAATAATCTCTTATCGAATAAGGTGATCCACATGTTCCTTTACGGTTAACAATACCAGGTTCATGCAAAGGTAAAAAGTATAGTATAGTAAAACCTAAATCTTGGATACGATCTAAGTCTTCTATCACTTTACGTAATGTACCTTCTTTTGAATAACATCTTGGAAATATTTGATATATAGATTCTTTCCGTAAACGATATGATGTATCTTTTGCCATATTATTTGATTACTAGCTCACTTTCTTTATCAAATGTATGTACTCTATCTAAATCAAAATATACTTCAATTTCTGTTTCACTTTGTGCTTCAACAGTATTAGGAACTCTTGCAATAATTTGTTGACCATCATGCCATAAATATAAGTATTTTTCAGCACCAGTATGTTCACATAGTTCAACAGTACACTTAAAGCTATGATCTGTATGCCCTACTTTTACATCTTCTGGTCTAACACCTAATACAACTGTTTTTCCTACATATAAACCAATATCATTCTTCTTAATTGGTAAAGAAACATTACCAAATTCTAGATGGAATCCATCATCTTTCACAGCAACACTTGCATCAATGAAGTTCATTTGTGGTGAACCGATGAATCCGGCAACGAATAAGTTTGCTGGATCATTGTATAAAACTTGTGGTGTATCATATTGCATGACATCACCTTTCTTCATTACACAAATACGATCACCCATAGTCATCGCTTCAGTTTGATCATGTGTAACGTATACGAATGTTGTGCCTAATTTCTTATGTAAAGCACTAATTTGTGCTCTCATTCCAGCTCTTAATTTTGCGTCTAAGTTACTTAAAGGTTCATCTAATAAGAATACTTTAGGATTTCTAACAATTGCTCTACCTAAAGCTACACGTTGTCTTTGACCACCTGATAAAGCCTTTGGTTTACGATCTAGATATTCTTCAATTTCTAGAATCTTCGCAGCTTCTCTAACACGTCTATCAATTTCATCCTTTGGTACTTTTCTTAATTCCAAAGAGAATGCCATATTCTTATATACAGACATATGAGGATATAAAGCATAAGATTGGAATACGAATGCAATATCTCTATTCTTTGGTTCTACATCATTGACTCTTGTATCACCAATATAAAGATCACCTTCCGTAACATCTTCTAGTCCTGCAATCATTCTTAATGTAGTAGATTTACCACAACCTGATGGACCAACTAATACAACGAATTCTTTATCTTGAATATCTAAATTTAAATTATTGATAACTGTGACACCATTGTCATATGTTTTTTTAATATTTTTAAACTGAATACTAGCCATACTCTTACCCCTTTACAGCTCCAGCTGCTACTCCCTTAATAATATATTTTTGACAGAATAAATATGTGATGATAACTGGTAATATCGTTAAGAAGATTAATGCCATAGAAGCACCCATATCTACATGTCCATAACTACCTCTTAAATATTGAATTTGAATTGGTATTGTACGATATTTTGTAATATCTAATACTAGGTAAGGTAATAGATAGTCATTCCATACCCACATTAATTCTAGAATACCTACAGATACAAGTGTTGGTTGCATCATTGGAAGTACTACGGTAAAGAATGTTCTAATTGGTCCACAACCATCAATTGCGGCAGCTTCTTCTATTTCTAGTGGAATAGATTTTACAAAGCCACAGAACATAAATACAGCTAATCCCGCTCCAAATCCTAAATAAATGATTGGTATTGTGAATGGTGTATTTAATCCAAGCATATCTGCTGTTGTGGATAATGTATATTGAACCATCTGGAATGGAACAATCATAGAGAATACACATAAGTAATAAACAATCTTAGCAAATTTAGAATTTACTCTTGAGATATACCATGCGGCCATTGATGTACATATTAGAATTAACATCGTAGACACAATTGTGATAAATAAGGAATAGAATACACATTTATAGAAATCATAATTTCCTTGTGTCATACCATTTACATAGTTTTCTAAACCTACATATGTCTCAGAATTTGGTAAAGCAAATGTATCTAATGAGATAGCTGTATTACTTTTTAATGAGTTAATTAATACTTCAAATATTGGAAATACCCATAAGAAAGATAAAGCAGTTAACGCTATTGTTATCACATATCCCCAAGGACTTGTCTTTGTCTTCTTTTTCATTATTTTTGTACCTCCTTACTACGTGTAGCGCGTAATTGAACTAAGGAAATAACAGCGACCATAATGAAGAATAGTACGGCTTTCGCTTGTGCTGTTCCTCTTGCATATTGTCCTTGTGACGAGAAGGATGAGGAAATATTTAACGCTAGCATTTCTGTTAGTTTTGTTTGTACACCAGCATTCGTTACGATTGGTAAACCACCTGTTAATGATAAGTTTTGATCGTATAGTTTGAATGAGTTTGTTAAAGATAAGAATGTACAAATTGTAATGGAAGCCATCATATTTGGAATAATAATCTTAAATAATGTTTGCCATCTATTTGCGCCATCAATACTAGCAGCTTCGATAATATCATCGGATACTGATTGGAAACCTGAGATATAAATAATCATCATATAACCAATTTGTTGCCAAGCTAGTAAGATAACTAAGCCCCAGAATCCATATGTCGCATTACTTGTTAAATAAGTGTTGTAACGAATCAAGATACCATCAAAGATCAGTTTCCAAATATAACCTAGAACGATACCACCAATTAAGTTAGGCATAAAGAATACTGTTCTAAATATATTCTTAAATTTAATATTCTGTGTTAATAGATATGCTAAGAAGAAAGCAAGTATATTAATTACAAGAACGGATACTATCGTAAACGATCCTGTATAGAAGAATGCCCTTCTAAATGACACATCTTTAAATGCACGAATATAGTTTTCAAATCCTACAAAGTGTGCTGAAATCTGTGACATGTCTAGTGTTAAGATTTCTCTAATTGTTAAAAACTTAAAGAATGATAAGTAGATACCAAAAATAAATGGCCATACAAATCCAATGCAGAAAGCAAGAAAAGTAGGCATCAAGAAAAGCCAGAACTTCTTCTTAATTTGCCTACGGATAAGTTTCGAGTTTACTGCAGATGCACTATTTCTTTTCTTCGCATCTCCCTTTTTCATATTATTTGTCCCCCTTCTTTTTTATAGATAAGCCATCAATCTCTTGATAGCTTATCTATAAAAGCAGGATTTTATCCTGCTTTTACACAATTTTTAGTTGTTTGCAGCAGCGTATTGAACAGCCCAACCATTTACGAATGCATCAACTACAGCATCCCAGTTAGCATCTGATTGATCAGCACCATAAGCTTGTAATGCACTGACAACACCAGCTCTCCAATCATCTACATTAGGTGTAGTATTGAATGCCCAGTCAACATTGTATTTACCTTCAGCAAGTAATTCGTTTGCATCAGCGAAGAATACGTTTTCAGGAGTAGCAGCACTCTTGAATGGGATAGGTCCAAATTGTTCAGCCATCATCTTTGTTCCTTCATCAGAAGTTACAACCCACTTCATGAAATCTAATGTAGCTTGTTGATCTTCTGCAGAAGCATTCTTGTTAACTGCCCAACAGTTTTCAGTACCACTTGCTAAAGCTGAATTTTCTTCACCTTCAACACCGATATAGATAGGAATCATTTGTAAATCTTCTGCATTTAGTTTAGCAACTAGATTTGAATATTCCCAAGTACCATTTTGATAGAATACTGCTTTACCTTCCATGAATTCAGATTCAGCAGCATCACCTGTAGCTGTATTGTTAGCAACTGGATCAGTTGTAGAGTTATTGATATATAGATCCCAAATAGCTCTGTAGTTATCCATGTAAGAATCATTGATTTCAGCTGGAGCAACGTTCATAGCTTGTCCCATATCTTTGAATGTGTAGTAAAGAGGTAGGTTAGCTAAGTGACCAGAGAATCTCCAAGAAGAACTACTATCTAGACCAGAGTTTGTAAATGCATCAAATCCAAGTTCACTAGCTCTAGAATGAATATCTTCAGCAACTTTCTTTAATGAGTCAAAGTTAGTAATATCTGTAACTTCATATCCAGCTTCTTTTAATAAAGCTTTATTTACGATAATTCCATATGATTCATAGCAATAACCGATTGAATATGTATATCCGTCAACAACTTGGTCAAATGAGTGAGTTGTCATTTCGTTATATACATCTGTACCTGTTAAGTCTAATGCATAATCTCCATAAGTAGCTACAGCACCAGCATTACCAATGTTGAACATTGTAGGTGCTCCAGATTTACCTAATTCAGAGATAAGTGTTGTGTCGTATTCACCACTTGCGGCTGTAACGACTTTAACTTCTACACCTGTTTGTTCTGTATAAGTCTTAGCTAATTCTTGCCAAGCACTATCTGCTTCAGGTTTAAAGTTTAGATAGTAAACAGAACCAGTTCCGCTAGCTGCGGCTGTTGAACCACCGGCAGTATCTCCACCAGATGAACTGCCTCCGCTCGAACAAGCAGCCAATGAAAACATCATTGCTGTTGAGAGCGATAACATTATTAGTTTTTTCATTTCTTCCTCCCATGTGATATCGCGTACCACTTTATACACATATGTTACCGCTTACACTTTTAAAATGCAACCGCTTACTTTTCTTAAATTATTAACATTTCTTAAGAATTGTATACATGCATTCATATATTGGCTTTATTACGCTATTTATCCAAATAAAAAAGATTATGAAATTTTTCATCCATAATCTCTTTTAAACTAATCTACTCTTACCATTTCTTTATTTGTAAGATAATACACTACATTCTTATCTTTGTATTTCTTTAAATATCCTTCATCAACTAAGTTCTTCAGTACTTTATTTCTAAAATATGTTGAGTCTGATAATCCTAAATATTCACTGATTTCGCTAGATTTATGCTTAGCTGTATAACAAAATTCCAATACTTTTTTATCGTATTTTGTACTGTTAGGAACTGGAACAAAAGATAAGTTAGGAACTAGATTATCCCTTATTCCATCTTGGTAAGTTAAATCAGGTAATACCAATGTAAAATAACTTGATCCTAAATTGATATATGGTTTATGTGCATCATCCGCATCTTTATATTCTTCTGTAATTTTATCAAATCCTGTCCCTGCCGCTTCCATTACATTACATATAACTAATACAGATGATATTAATTCATTTCTTCTTTTAGAAATAATTCCAGATAAATCATATATTTTTCCATATTTGTTTCCACCATCTAAAAAACTACCAGGAGAAGATATTTCCAAACGATCTCTAAACATATCTATTTGTATTTGTGTACCATCTAAGAAATAATCTCGATGAGCTACTGCGTTGATGATACCTTCTACTAAAGCTCTTTTTGGGTATGCATCAATATTGATTCTAGTATCTTCTTGTTTAATGATAGAGTGATTCATTCTTTGTTCAATATATTCAAGCATATAGTCGATAGAACTTGTTATATTCCCTTTATATTTATTAATAGATACAATGCGGTCACTTCCTCTATTGAAACCTGTAAATACCGAGCATTGAACCATTGTTTTTTCACCATCATAATTATCCTTAAACAAAATTGCCCCATTAGCTAAATGCTTGTCTTTATTGTAAAAACCCATTGATTGTAGTGCTTTTTCAGGTAGAGTTTTTCCATCATTATGTTTTTCATAATATGCATTCAAATCCTGAAAGTCCTCTTTACGGTAAATCTCATTCGATTGAACGATATCAAATTGTGTTTTTTTAGCTTGAAGACTCATATTAATGATTTCTTCATATGTAGCCCCATTTGTAAAACCTTCTCTTCGCATATAAATTGAAGGTACACCTTTATATTTTAGAATTACTGGTTTGTTTTCTGATTCAGATACAGTAATTTGTAAAACATAACGTTCTTTATTTTTTATTACATATTTCAAAAAGGAGATTTTATATGTTGGTCTAGGATATAAATGTTCATTCACTTGATTGTTAAAATAGTTTCTTTCTTCATCTACAGCTTCACGATCAAATCCAATTAATTTATTTGTTTTATCTTCCACACCAATGAATAGCTTTCCACCAGTCGCATTAGCAAATCCAGCAACAGTCTTTAACCAATTAACAGGTTCTTCTCTATTTAGCACTCTTTTACATTCAACTCTGTCGTTTTCAAGCATATCTATTTCTGTAATTTCTTCTAATACCATCTTTTTTCTCCTTTCATTTCAATGCACTTCAATCATACTTCAAAGTCACTTCAAAGTAAACTTCAAAGTCACTTCAAAGCTTACTTCAAACTAACTTCAAACACTTTTTTGAAGTCCTTGAAGTATTTAAAATCATCTAAATTATCAAGTTTTGTTTTCTAATTTAAATACTTTTTTGCTCCTTCTTTTACTTGCCAATAACCTTTTTTTGTCGGTCCAATATGCTCTACAATACCTTCATCTATTAACTGTTTCACTTTTCTTGCTACAGTACTTCTACTAAGCTCTAGCCTAAACGCAATTGCTGTAGTAGTTATTGTTGGTGCCATTTCCATAATTCTAATTATTTTCCGTTTTAATTGTTTATCTTCTTTTTTTCTTGTGTCATTTTTACCAAAATCAACATTTCTAATATCATTTCTTGTGTCATTTTCGTCAAAATCAACGTTTCTAGTATCATTTCTTGTGTCATTTTCGCCAAAATCGGCATTTCTTGTGTCATTTCTTGTGTCATTTTCGTCAAAATTTGCATTTCTAGTATCATTTCTTGTGTCATTTTCGTCAAAATCGACGTTTCTAGTATCATTTCTTGTGTCATTTTCGTCAAAATTTGCATTTCTAGTATCATTTCTTGTGTCATTTTCGTCAAAATCGACGTTTCTAGTATCATTTCTTGTGTCATTTTCGTCAAAATTTGCATTTCTAGTATCATTTCTTGTGTCATTTTCGTCAAAATCGACGTTTCTAGTATCATTTCTTGTGTCATTTTCGTCAAAATTTGCATTTCTAGTATCATTTCTTGTGTCATCCAGTATTCCATAATTCATATTTGGCATAACAACAGTAAACTGATATGGATCTGATCTAAAAAATGGTTTCTTTTCTTCAGTGTATCCTTTTTGATATGTATAATTTTCGATTATCTTCGCAAATCCACTACCTTTTCGTTCCATATATCCAATTCTTTCGAAAACATCTGCTATAACAGGATTTCTTCTAATTGATGGAACAGTAAAAGGATCCCTGTTTTGGATAAATGAGCCATCTGCCATACCGCCAGGAGAATAGATTTCCAAACGGTCATCAAAAATATCTATATGTACTTCACTTCCTAAAATCAAATAATCTCTATGGGCAAAGGCATTCACAAGCGCTTCGTGATATGAACGTATTACATAGTCAGGAAATTCTTCTCTAGAATTTGGTGTTTTTCTCCACATTATTCGATTATTCCGCATAATGAAATTTTCTGCATTTTCTAAAAGATAGATTAAGCTTCCTGTATATTCTGCAGAATCAATCGTATCCATTGTTCCTGAACTTTTTGTTACACCATTCCATCTTGTACAAAATACTCTAGAACTTCTTATCGGGCTATCATCCACAAATAAAGCTCCAGCATTTGTAAGATAACCATCATTTGTTACTAAGCCAAAAGAAATTAAATTTCTTTCGTCGAAGCTCATACCAGTCCACTTTCTAAATCTTTCTCTAAATTTTGATAGAGAAAAATCTTCTAATTTATATTTTGATTTTTGAGAATCAAACGTTGAGTTCTTTCCTTTTAAAACTAGTCTTTTAAGTTCTGCACTACTTGCCTTAACACTTTCATTTCCAACACGAGTATACGCTTCTAAAGTATTATCTTCATAGAAATAATATGGCGTATCTTCTCCCTTTAGCACTTCTACAATCATTAAAATTTTGTTGTCTTCCGTATGAAATGAGATTTTGAATTCTGGAATAGGATTTAGTTTATTTTTGATGATTTCGCTGAGAATTTCAGCATCTTTCTCAGGATTTTCTAAACCTATTATTTTGTCATCATCACTCACGCCAAAAATAAGAAACCCTCCAAAAGTATTCGCAAAAGCACTAATACTCTTACACCAACTCTTTGGTTTCTTAATTTCTAACTCTTGTTTCTTATCGTACTCGCTAGTTTCACCAATAATTTCTTGTACACTCTTGTACAAATCATTTATCTCTTGTTTGGATTTATATTTCATATCCATTTTCCTCCTATATTACTTATTAGAGAAAAATGGGTGAAATCCTCACTTTTTCTATAACTTTTTTATAAAACTTCTTGTAATACCTTCTTAATCTTATTCATATCGATTGGTTTAGCTAAATGTCCATCCATTCCTGCTTCAAAACATCTATGAATATCTTCATCAAATGTATTCGCTGTCATTGCAATAATTGGAATACTTCTTGCATCATCGCGGTTTAACACACGGATTGTTTTAGTCGCATCTAATCCATTCACAATTGGCATCATGATATCCATAAAAATCACATCATATTCATTCATTTTAGATGCTTTAAACTTATCAATAGCTTCTTTTCCATTCTCTGCAACATCCACTATCATTCCTTCTTGTTCTAGTAATGACTTTGCTATTTCTTGATTTAAATCATTATCATCAACGAGAAGTACTTTCTTACCACTTAGTTGTATTTCATTCTTATCATTAGCTTTGTCATCTTGGTTCACTAAGAATTTCATTGTCATGACAAACGTAGTACCTACATTCTCTTTACTTATACATTCAATTTTTCCACCTAATACTTCAATGGCTTCTTTAGCAAGAGTTAGTCCAAGACCTGCCCCAACATAAGTTGTTAATGTATTTTTACCTTCTTGTATATAAGGTTCATACATATGCTTTTGGAATTCTTCACTCATGCCAATACCCGTATCTTCACATATAAACTCATATGTTGCATAAGTACCATCGTAATCGATTTCTCTTGTATATAAATTTATTGATCCATTAGGTTTATTAAACTTAACTGCATTTCCTGCAATATTCATTAATACACAATTAATATGTTGAACACTACCAATAACATTGGGATGAATGATTTCTGACTTTATTCCTTTATTATTTAAGGATATTCCTAAAACACTTGTTTGTAATTTTAATGTATCTTTTTCTATTGCTAGTAATTCATTTAAATTAAATGGTTTATTATTGAGTAACTTAAAATTACCATCCTCTAATTTTGATGCATCTAAAATATTATTTACTAAAGATAATAAATAACCTGTAGTATTTTTCATCTTTTGTCGATTTTCTTTTAGCATTTCTATATCTTCAGGATTACGTTCTGATAATTCAATTAATCCAACAATACCATTTATTGGTGTACGAATATCATGACTCATATTCCTTAAGAATAGACTCTTTGCTTTACTCGCTGTTTCCGCATCTTTAAGAGCACTTTGTAAAGCATCATCCATCTTCTTTTTCTCATCTATATCCATAGATAAGCCATAAAATGTATCAGCAGTACCATCTTCTCTTCTTACCATACGACCTATAGATTTAAACCATTTATAGTGATTATCCTTTGTTAAAGCTCTAAATTCACAATCATAAGTACTATTTCCAGTTTCATCTAAAACTACATTTCGATATAAATCATATACTTTTTTTACATCATCTGGATGAATAATACGAACTCCTGATTCTAATTGATTAGGAAATTCTGCTTCATTTTTAAAGCCTAATATTTCTCTAAAGGATTGACTCCATTTAACACCAATTAATTGATTCTGATGATTATACTTAAAAGTCCAAGCAGCTGAACCTAGTGCTTGATGTAATGTTTCAATTTCTTTTGATATTTCATTTGCTTTTTCTAGAGCATCTCTTTTCTGTTTTTCTAATTCTGCACGTTCTTTTTCATCAGTAACATCAAAGAATACACCAAAGAAACAATATGGAGATTCATCTTCTCTTCTTGTGATTGTTCCTGTTTCTCTAAACCAACGATATCCTCTATTTCTTGTTTTAATTCGATAAGTTACATCATAATCTTCTTTGCCATCTGTATCATGCAGAAAAGTATCCATTTTGTCTAACACTTGAGGAAGATCTTCTGGGTGAATCAGTTTTTCCCAAGATTCTAATTTGCTTGGAAAATCCTCTTCACTTTCGTAGCCTATCATCTCACGGAAATCATCGCTCCAATCAACTTTTGTTAGATTATAGTCTTTGTCATAATACATTCGCCACATGCCAGATTTAATCAGTTTATGTAGCATCTTATAATCATTCTCCGCAATCTTAGCAGCAGTAGAAGCTTTCTCATATTCAAGAATTAATCTTTGTTGTTCTGTTTCTTCATCAACACATCTAGATAAAGCAAAAGCCTCAATTTTGTCACTAGAGTAATGAATACAGATCACACGTGAATTCATCCAATGGATTTTCTTGTCTTCACCAATGATACGATGTTTTAAGTTGATTTCTTTTTTCCCGTTTTTAAAAGCTTCTAATACAGCTTCACGATTAAACTTTTCTCTAAATAACTCTACTTCTTTTTGATCCGCTATAGTAGAAATACACATCTCTAAAAAATCATCTACTGTACCTGTTATTGGCGCATTTTTTATAGGAAAATTTTTAACATCCATGATTTTATATTCATTATGAAGATAGTCTAAATGCGTAGTTAATGGATACACTACACCCATAGCTGAAGCATAATCACGAACTAAATTATTTAACTCTTTTTCTTCTTCAAGTTTCTTTACCGTTAGTGCTAATTTCTCAGCTTGTATATTTTTCTCAATCACAGAATCTTTGATATTTCTTAAAATACAAGCACAATAACCTATCGTACCTGCTGGAAATACTTCAATATTTAGATATAGATTTAATTCCTCTGCAATAACATCATATTTACAATATTTTTTAAGATATGCTGCTTCATAATAATGTTTAAGCCAGCTCTTATCAGCGTAAGGAAAAATACTATAGAACTTATGTCCTATTAATTCTTCCTTTGTTTTCTTCTCTAATTTTGCTAATGCATCATTACAATATTCAAAAGTCCAATCTATTGGTTGTTTATTGTCATCTAGTTCTACATGAATGACGCAAAATGCATTTGGGTTAGAATCATTGATACAAATGGATAAAAAGTCTTGATTTGCCATAGTGGTTCTCCCTTCTCGTTCAATTAGTATACATGATATATGTGATGACGGTCTGAACAAATTAATATATTTGTTTATCCTATTATAAAAAATAATGGCACGCGTAAACATGTCATTATTTCAATAAATCAAGTTATTTTGTTAATACAACCGCATTATAATCCAGCGTGAATTTCTCCAGCACGTTTTAATGCATTCTTACTAGCGATAGGTCCTACAATTTCATATACAAGTGTAGCACTTAAGATAACTGTTTGAATTTGTTGACCATATTCTAATGGAAGTTGTGCTAAAGCCATCGTAGCCATACCAATAGCGACACCAGCTTGAGGCATCAAAGCCCAACCAATATTGTCCTTAACAACAGCAGGTTGATGTGTAATTGTTCCACCAATCCAAGAACCAATAAACTTACCACCAAATCTAGCAAAGATATAAACGATACCAATTAAACCAACCTTTGGTAATGTACCTAAATTTAATTCAGCACCAGAAATAACGAAGAATAACATAAATAATGGATATGTCCAATCATCAATGCATCCTAAGATTCTTTCCGCATCATCTCTTAAGTTAACGTATACTGCACCCATTGCCATACATAATAATAGGTTAGATAAATCAAAGTAATCCGCAATACCAACGCCTAAGAATACGCAAGCAATCGCAATAGACATACGATTTGTATGACTCTTAAAGTATCTATGACTTAATGCTAGAACAAAGCCAATCACAGCACCAACAAGTAATGCAAGCACAATATTTAATAATGGGATAAGTACTGTATTTACAAAACTAAATGAATCATGATTGATTAGTCCTAATGCGATATTAACGCAAATAGAATATGCGATTAATCCTGTTGCATCATCTGCCGCAACAACTGGTAATAACATATCTGTTAATGGACCACTTGTTTTATATTGACGAACAATTAATAACGTAGCAGCTGGAGCTGTTGAAGCACTTAATGCGCCTAACATAACACATACAACGGGATCAAAACCTAATAATAATGTAATTCCCATTGTACAAGCTACAGCACCTAATGATTCTAATGCAGTAATAATTAATGCTGGCTTACCAATCGCTTTTAAGCTTTCTAGTTTAAATTGGTCACCAATAGAGAAAGCGATAAAACCTAACGCAGCTTCAGTAATAATACTGAATGTAGATAATGTTTCTGATGGAACAAGTTTAAGAACACATGGTCCAATTAATACACCAGCAATTAAATATGCTGTAACATTAGGTAGCTTAACTAGTTTAGTAATTCTAGTTACTAGTAATCCTCCAAGCATTCCTATAGCTAAATAAAATAATGTACTCATATTAGTTCTTTGATACTTCCCATCTAGTAATAGGTAATGTGAATAAGATACCTGTATTTGGTAACTTCATATCTCCAGATACTTCATGAATAATATCTATAGCTGTTTGAATTTGTTCATCTTTCATGACAATAAGAATCATCTTATTTTGTTGACGACCTGGATTAACAAATTGACGTAAACCTCCAAAAATAGCTGGAGCATCTACACTGTTCTCATTTAATGACTTAAGCATTCCTTCGCAATCCACAACGGATGCACCATGTAATCCTGCTTTAGCTAACTTAACCATAATCGGATTAACGGAACTTTCATGGTTTGTAATATGAATCAATAATTGCATACTATCCCTCTTTTCTATATCCCGGTGACAAATTATAAGAGATTTTATCACCAATATATAATTATATATTATGATATATCTATAAATGATTGTTATGGAGGATTTATGATTGATCCAAGAATAGAGACATTTCTATGTGTTTGTAAATACATGAACTATACTAAGGCATCACAAGCTTTACACATCACGCAACCTGCAGTAAGCCAACACATTCGTTTTTTAGAAGAAAGATATGATGCAAAATTATTTGTTTATCAAGATCGTAAATTATCTTTAACTAAAGCTGGTAAAGTTCTTTTTGAAACGATGAGTGTTATTCGTAATGATGAAGAAATGATGATAGAGAGTATGCATAACCAACAAGAAACTGTGCAATTAACTTTTGGTGTCACTTTAACCGTTGGAGAATACGCTATTGCGAAACCTCTATCTTCATTTCTAGCAAAACATCCAGAAATGAATATGCATATTGTTTATGGTAATGCAAAACAATTACTTTCTAAGTTAGAAAATGGTGAAATTCATTTTGCTTTAATAGAAGGATATTACCCTTCTAAGAAATATGAACAATTACTGTATTATACAGATAATTTTGTTTGTCTCAGCGCTAAAAAACATGTTTTTAAGCAAGAAGTACATCGTATAGAAGATTTGTTAGATGAACGATTACTACTTCGTGAACAAGGTTCAGGTACTAGAGATTTACTAGATAGCTATTTAAAAACATATAACTTAACTTATACGGATTTTCATAACTATGTTGAAGTAGAAAATTCTGCATCAATCATTTCTTTACTAAAAGAAGATTGTGGTATTGCCTTCATGTATCGAGTAGCTGCAAAAGATGAAATTAAAAAGGGTACGTTAAAAGAATTAGATATACAAAACCTACCATTACACCATGACACAACCTTCATTTGGAACAAAAATAGTGTCTTTGCCAAAAAGTACCGTGAAATTTGTGAAGAGCTAAAAGCGTTATCATTTTAGTGCTACCTTGTAATTTTTACCTTAAAAATGATAAAAAGATGAATATTCTTACATAATTACTCAATATTTATACTTAAACATCGATATTTTTGTATTAATTAATTGACATTTTAATCCTTTATTAGATACCATTAATAAGCACTAAAAAGTGCGTATTAAGGAGATACAATACAAATGACAAAGAAAGAATTAATTGATGCTGTTGCTGAAAGCACAGGTTCAACAAAAGTAAGTGCAAAAGAAACAGTTGATGCTGTATTTGCTGCAGTTACAAACGCATTAGCAAATGGTGAAACAGTTGATTTATCAGGTTTTGGTAAATTCACAGTTAAAGAACGTGCTGCTCGTAAAGGCGTTAACCCAGCTACACACGAAACAATCGAAATCGCTGCTAGCAAAGCTGTAAGCTTCAAAGTTGCTAAAGCTCTTAAAGAAGCTGTTAAGTAGTTCTTTTATAAAAAGTGTACATAATGTACACTTTTTTATTTTTCCCCATTTAATAAAATGCAGTGTACTTAAACACTGCAATAGTTTCTAAAAATTCTTTTTAATGATTTCTTTTAATTCTTCTACTGGGATTTTTACTGCAATAGAAATTAAATCTAAGGATTGTTTTGCGTCTAATAGGTTTTTAATTGTCTCGATTTTTCCCTCCATAAGACCAAGTTCTTTTCCTTTTTCTATGCCTGTAGCTAAACCTTCTTTTACACCATCTTCTTTACCTTCAGCGTAACCATCATCATGCATTGCTTGACCGAATTCTTCTTGGTT
>CAVIQY010000018.1:0-31695 GCA_963645035.1 bacterium
TTCTTCTTTTATTTCTTGTATAGAAGATTGTGGTGGAATTGTTTCAAAACTACTTGCTGTTTTTCTTGCACAGAAGCTAGCAAATGATAATGCTTTATCTTCTAGTACACCTGTTTCTTTTGCAATCATATATGCACTAGCAAAAGTATCCATTGTTCCACTTTCATCTTCTATATATGTATTTTCTTCTTCTGTACCACAAACATGATCATCAAAAACAGAATAAGATTCACTTAGCTGCATAATTACTACTTGCTTAGAAGTCTTTAAACTTAATAGTCTTGCTGAATCAATGACATCTTTAGATTCATTTCCAGAAAGTTCAAGTATTTCATTCGGACTAGCAATCAGAATTGGTCTTAAAGAAAATAATATATTTCTTAAATCTTCATTCATGACCATACCATGATTACTTGTCACATAATAAAAATTTCCATCGAATGATTCTAACACTTGTAAATATCCATCTAAAAATTCATTAGGCATTTCTAAATCACTACAAATAATTGCTTCATAATCATCAAGATTAAAATCATCTAAATCATAATAAGGAAAGTTATATTCGCATCCTGCAATAACCATTCCTGATGATTTACCATTAACGTCTACCATTGTGCAAGTAGATCCATGGATTTGATCAGATTCAAATTTTAAAGGAATATTTAACTTGCTAGCAACAGTACGAATTAAATCACCGTTTTCACCACTACCAACTTGACCAATCAAATCATACGAAACATTTAACGCTTGTAATGTATTTGCTACATTCCAACCAAATCCAGAAATTCTTGCAAAAGAATGATCTAAATTTATTTCTTCATTTCCTTTAGGTAAAGATTTCACTTTACTAACATAATCTACATTAATCGAACCAATTACTAATATCTTTTTCATAAAACTACCTTTTATTGTAAAAAAAAGACCCAGATAACTGAGTCTTCATTTATTCCCAATGGTGGTCCCAGGCAGAATTGAACTGCCGACACAAGGATTTTCAGTCCTTTGCTCTACCGACTGAGCTACAGGACCATTGGTTGCGAGGGAAGGATTTGAACCAACGACCTCCGGGTTATGGGCCCGACGAGCTACCAGGCTGCTCTACCTCGCGATAAGTATAGGAATAAATTGATGGCGGAGGAACTGGGATTCGAACCCAGGCGCCGCTTTCACGACCTGCCGGTTTTCAAGACCGGTCCCTTCAACCTCTTGGGTATTCCTCCAATTTGGTGGACCCTGAAGGACTCGAACCTTCGACCGGTCGGTTATGGGCCGACTGCTCTAACCGATTGAGCTAAGGGTCCGGTACTTTAGTATCAATCAAATTTGGTAGCGAGGGTGGGAGTCGAACCCACGACCTACCGGGTATGAACCGATTGCTCTAGCCAACTAAGCTACCTCGCCATATTAAACTGGTCGGGATGGCAGGATTCGAACCTGTGACCCCTTGATCCCAAATCAAGTGCACTACCAAGCTGTGCTACATCCCGTTTTACATGGTGCGCCGAACAAGAGTCGAACTCGCAACCTTTTGATTCGTAGTCAAATGCTCTATCCAGTTGAGCTATCGGCGCATTCACTGAAAATCAGTGCTTATTTATAATACAAAATATTTTTATCATTTGCAAGAACTTTTTTCATATTTTTGCAAATTTTAATTTTCTGCATTCATTAACGCTTCTAACTCATCTATATATGAGCTTCCTGCTTGCATATTAATTGATAAAGGTGTTATGGATACATAGCCATTATAACAAGCTGAAGCATCCCCAACAATCTCATCATTAAGTATATTACCATGCATTTTCATTCCTGTAACGTTAATTTTGAATTTATTTTCTTCAATTTTTGTTTTTTTACAATCATTGATGTATTTCCAATTTGGTTCTAAGCCGATTATTTTCATTCCTTTTAAGTCTTTTTCTTCTACATAAGGAACATTCACATTAAAAATATAATTTAACTTATTTTTATCTTTCATATAGATTGGAATGAGTTTTTCACATACTTTACTTGCTAAAGGAAAGCCATCTTCTTTTCTAGAATTTAAAGAAATCGCAATAGCTGGAACACCAAGAAAAATTGCTTCTCTAGCTGCCCCTACTGTTCCCGAATAGAAACAATCTCTAGAGACATTCCATCCATGATTAATACCAGAAATCACTAAATCCATTTTTTCTTCCAACAAGAAATTTGTTCCTACATATACACAATCTGCTGGTGTACCTGATAAAGCATAAGCTTTCTTTACTTTAGGGAAAGTATATTCTGTTACGATTAAGCTACTAGAAAAATAACTTGCTCCATGACTTGCTCCAGACCTTTGTGTATCTGGTGCAACAATATAAATATCATGCTTCTCACACAGTCTTTTCGCTAATGTTTGAATACCTGTTGCTTCTATACCATCATCATTTGTTAATAAAATCTTCATTCCGCTCTCCTAATCCTATAATATAATGTTACAATTCTACTTGTAAACGAGGTATATATGCAAATTAAACACAATGAAGAATTAGATCGTTTCTTTGAAAGATGTTGGAATAACATTCAATCCAATTCATACAATCAATTTCTAGGTAAAAAAATCACATCAAACAATGAAAGTTACATCAAGAAAAAATTAATTAAACTAGGATGTCCTGAATTCGTTCAAAATCCAAATCTTAGTTTATTTATTTCTAGTGAAGAATGGGAAAACTCTCCCTATCATTCTCATATCCAATTAGATCAAATTAAAGATGAACACTTTTCTTATCGTAAAGATAAAATACTTGGAAATGAACTATTTAACTATAGTTGTATACAAAAAGATCCTAATAGAGAATTAAATGATTATTTGATGCTTAGAGCACTAGATAAAGATGTTGACACCATTTATTTATTACAAGATGATCAAGATTGGATGTTAGATGCCCCTAGCGAAGCGATGACAAATGATCCTATAGCAAGTCTAGCTCATGATAAAGTATTAACGTTTGGACTAGGTATTGGCTATTTCCATTATATGTGTATGCTTAATCCAAAAGTAAAATCGATTACAGTTATTGAAAAATCACAAGAAGTAATTGATATGTTCAAGAACTATATCTACCCACAATTTCCACATAATATTCCATTAGAGATAATTTGTGGTGATGCATATGATTACTACAATAAAGAATATCTAGAACAATTTGATTTTATTTATTCTGATATTTGGCAATCAAATGATGATGGTTTATATCATATCAATAAAATGTTAGAACAGTATCATAATCCAGATAAAGATATTCATTTTTGGATTGAAGATTCTTGTGAAGAAATTATTTGGACTTTAATTTTTATTTATTTTGATGAAATATATTTTGATCGATTAGATTATGTTCCAAAAGAACTTGATGATTATATGGGAAGAGTCGTACTTTGTTTGAAGAAAAAAGAAAAAGTCATCACATCGAGTGATGACATTAAATACTATATGTATGACCGAAATGTGATTAGAGAAATCTTATCTACTACTATAGGTCATTAGATTTTTGTGCATAACGATAGAAATGATTTAAGATTTTTGCGACATGTTCTGGCCAAAACTTCTTAAACATTTCTAGCTCTTGTTTAGAACGAATATCATTATGAATTTCTCTTGATGTATGAGATTCTTCATGGACACGATGACCCATTAATGGCTTAGGAATATATGTAAATGAAGTATTCTCTACATTACTCAATTTATACCATCCATACCAATCGGCTACACCAACAAATTCATCTTGTCTAAATACTTTATCAAATGGAATATTGCTTGGAACATAAGATACAGCCGGACAACATATTGCAGTACCAAAACGAAGTGCTGTTTGTTTCATTGATTTCTTTTCAGAAGACTTTACGATACCTAAAGGTAGTAATAAAGTCTTTTTTACATTTAGTAATAAGTTATGATAAACGCGTTTATCATTTCTAATTTCAAAATAATCCGTAAAGATAATAATAGAATCAGGATGTTTACGATATGCTTCTACAACATTTTTAGAATAATCTGGTTCATAATAATCATCTTGATGTGCAATTGTTACAATTGTATTGTTTCCATGACTCCATCCAAAGTCAAAATCTCCTGTATTACCACCATTTTTAATAGGATTAACAACTACCTCTAAGTTATATTTTTTAGCAATAGAACGTATATATTCATTATCAGTAGAAGTGCCAATCACTACTTTACTAGGATATTCTTGATTTAAAACGGACTGAACAGCATTTTCTAAATATGGTGATTCTTTATATGCTAGTACTATAAAAGTATGAATAATCTCTTGTTCCATCATTTCCTCCGATAAATAAAATCAGTATCTAAAGTGTCTAAAGATGAACTTACCCCTTCTATATCTCTATTAGAAAGGATTAACTCTGTATCTCCTAATAAACCATGGATATCTAATTTACTTGAATCATATAAACAACTTAAGCCACCGTTATTTTGTGCTTCACCATTATATAACGCATCTACCTTATATGTATATTCACTATGATCCTCTAAGATTGCTACACCATGTGCAAATCCTTTAGGAATAAATACAAGTTTATGATCATCTTCCGATAGTTTTATTACTGCTGTTTCACCAAATGTAGGACTACCCTTTCTTACATCCGTCGCTAAATCATAGAAGCTTCCTTTCGTACAACGAATGAGTTTTGCTTGAGCATATTGATTCTTTTGGAAATGTAAGCCACGAACTGTCCCTTTCTTTAGACTATGTGAGCAATTATCCTGAACTGGTTTAAAATCAATTCCTAATCGCTCAAATTCAGCTTCACTAAAGATTTCCATAAAATAACCACGTTCATCTTCATGACAATCTAATTCAATCACAAGGACATCATCTAATTTTTTATCTACGATTCTCATTTAATCACTTCCTTAACTTTGTATTTACTACCTGTATAAATTGTAACAGTACAAGCATCAGTTGCTTCATCAAATTCACTATTTTCCCAATATTGTATTAAAAGATAATCTACATCATATTTATTTACATATGAACAAGATTTCGAATAATCTAAATCTTCTTGTTCATCCCAATCATAATGCCTTTTTGCTAGATTGTAGAAATCTGCATCAATACTTTCATAGTAATGATTTCTAGGGCCAAACAATTGATATCCTTCAGGAATATATGTTAATACTGAAGCACTTTGCGAAACAAGTATTGGTTGTTCTAAGCCCTTTTCTCTTACTGCATCTCTTAAAGCAAGAATCGCTTCATGTTCATCAGGATCAATCTTATAAATTGGATCTAATCCTGTATTATTTTTAATATAGACATAATATTGACCTAATTCACTTGCGTGGAAAGAAGCATAGTTACTAATCACTGTTGTAGCACATAGTGCAATTTCTAATACCCATTGTCCAATTACATTCCATTCACACATCTTATAGAAATAAACAAATAAGACAATCTCTGTAAACGGATTAAATAGAGTTAAAAAGTTACGATAAAATACAATACCTGCAATCGAACTAACTAACATAGATGTACATAATGGATTGAGTAAGAATACAAGCATAATGATAATAAAATCTTTAATAAACAAGTCTTCTTTTTTCTTCGCTGTTGCGATTAACATGATGACAGAAATCCATCTAAGAACATTCAAAATGTTATCTAACCAATTCGAATGAATAAAGATATAATCCTTTACCATATCTAAATGTACAAAATCGTCAAAATAGAAAGAATAATTATTAAATCCATTTGTTTTAAATACATTTAAATATAATGTCCCTATTGCAAAAATACCTGGGATAAGAATAAAGAAAATTAATATTGCATGATCAATGAAGAAATCTTCGCATCTTGTCACAATTCTTCGAACTGGCTTTTTATAACGCAGAACAAGATATAAAAGATACACCACAAAAAATGTTATCGATAAAGTTGTGTGTGTTCTAGAAATATAGGCACAAGAATAGAATACAAGTGGTCCTATTAAAGTAGTCATGTCAAATAATGATCTAAATTTCTTACTATGGAATAAGAATGCCGCTGTACTATATAGCACTGCAAAACTCATAAATAAGAAACTACTACTTGATGCAAGTCCTGCCATTACTGTAAAAATAGAAAGATATTTAATTTGTTCATCATCTTCTTTAAACCAATAATAGATAACTGCTAAAGTTTCCATAATGAATAAATTTCTAAATGTATTTCCATAGAATGCAAAAGAAATATCCCAATAAGAAAAATTAGAATAGAACAACATAAATACTAGTATCGCAAATGCAAACCAACGATTCTTCAAATGGAAGGATTCTAGAATATTAACAATAAACATTGTACTTAATACTTGATATAAAATACCAAATCCATAGACAGAAATAACCATATTCGCTACTTCAAAAGAAGAACCAAATACATAATACTGAAGATTAATCACATAACATACATAAGAAATAAAATGATAATATCCTTGGAATATGTATAATACACTCCACTCTTCTCCTCTAATGCCTGTTGTAAAATCATATAAATTCAGTTTCGGTGCATTAATATTAAAAGAAATATAGTTCAAATATGTTGCACTATCCGAATATTCCATATCAATAGAACAATTCTTTAATACGACAAAGAAGATAGCTAAAGATACTAAAACAATTAATGTTGTTGGTCTAAATAGATTCTTAAATACTTGTTTTATATTTTTTATTGTTACAAATAATGCAAATAAAAGAAGTATTGTAGAAGTCACAACAATCCAAGTAAAAGGTAGATTAAATAACTGTGCTGGATAATAGGTTAATTGTAATGCGGCTAATAATACTGCAAAACCCATTGGAGCCGCATAACCCCTTTGTCTAATTTTCAAGACTTTCATCGTCCAATACCCTAATCCTTCAGAAAGAAGAATTAAAGCAAAAGTAAAGATTAATATACGATTCATAGAATACTCCTATATTTTTTTATCATCATTAGAAATGAGCTAATCACAAAACTCATGTTCGATAATATTAAGACAATTGATATTTTATTACAATCCATTCCATCAATGAATAGATAAGAAGTAATAAAACATACTAATACAGAAACAACTGCAGAAACAATCTGATCATTGTTTTTACCTAATATCACTAATATTTGTGATATTAACCAAGTAAATGCTAGTGTAATTCCACATATAATTCCTAAATATAAATAACTATATTTACTACCAGCTTCACTCCCAAAAACAATACGCATTACTGGTTGTCCAATTAAATATACTAATAATTCTGCAAGTAAACCAAGGCCTATTGTTGAACTTAATACAATCAAAATATATTTTTTAAATTTCTTTAAATCTTTCTCTGTATAGGCTTTAGCCATATATGGAGCAAACGTATAAATCAATACATTAATTACTAGCTGAAAGAAAATTACCATTGTATAAATCGATACATATATACCAAGAGCTTCTGTTGACCCAATTCTTTCATAGAAAAGACGTGGTATAGCTAAATTTGCTGCAGCTAGCAATTCAAATAACATGATAGGAAAACACTTTTGAAGAATATTCATGATATTTTGTTTATCAGAAGTTTTCCCAATAATGATTACATTCTTCATTTTCTTGTAGTTATAAAGATAAAGTATAAGCAAAGAACAAATTGTAATTAAACTAAACGAAACATATGCCTTTTTTGTTAGCATTAAAGAAATAAAGAAAATAAGTATATAAAGTATTCCTCTAATTAACATTGATTTCGCATTAATATCCATTACTAGTTTTTGTTGAGCAAAACATTCAAATAATTCAATTAATGCTTCAGCACTTTTAAACAAGGTATAACTAACTAATACTAAGATAATATCAATAGAATAGTTTGAAACTAGAATCACCACAATCATAAGTAAAATAGATATAACAATTGCGATAAATCTAGAAATGCAATATTCAAAGTAGGAATAACGATGTTCTTGGTCAGAAACAATAAAAGAACGCATTCCCCATAAACTAATAGCATAAAAAGAATTACCAAGAGAACTAGCAATCGCATAATACCCACTTTCTCTAGCTCCACCAATTCGTAAAATCAATACACTAAAAACCCATATAGCAAGATTATAAGAAATCATTCCTAATGTATTCCAACTTAAATTTTTCTTTAAACTATTCTCCATACAAAGAAAAAGTATACCATAGCTAGCATACTTTTTCTGTTGATTAATGTTTTAAAGCATTCATGAAATAGTCTTTACTTTCGTCATAAGTTAATCCTAAAGCCACAGACATTTCATCAAATAAATACTTTTCTGCTTTTGATAAGTACTCCCCATCAATCGCAGCTGCTTTCTTTTTATTTTCGATTCTTGTTTTATTACGAGCAAACGAAGTCTTCATAATGCATAATAAATCTTCTAATTTATTACTTTTTAGTAAGGCTACATATTGACTCTTCATGTTAGCTGGTTTATCAGCTAATGCTTTAATTAATGGAAATTCACGAATTAAAGAATCTACTTCTTCTTTTGTCATCACATCTCTTAAGTTTCCTGCTTTATTGGCTACAGGGACTTTCATGACCACAGATCCTTCAACTTTGTGGTATGGCTCAAGGACATAGCAGTCCTCGCCTGTCATATCACTTACTTCCCTACCAACAACCTTGCAAACATTGCGACGAAAAACAACTACATCATTAATTTTGTACATATCCACACCTCTTTCCTAATACTCTTTAATTATAGCACTTTTTAAGGCTAAAAGTATCAAAATAAGGCTTATTTATGCTGTATAACGACAGTTTATACATTTTTCACAAGCGAAAATGAACTAGATAATTTGAACTAATATAAATTTTAAATAATCTGTCTCTGGTACATTTAATAAAACAGGATGATCACAAGCCGCATGTCGTTCTTCAACTATACGAATATTCACATTTGCAATACTTGCGGCTTCAGATAACATTTTCTTAAATTCAGGCATTGGCATAAAATGTGAACAAGAGCTTGTCGCAAAATATCCACCTTTTTTTACTAATCTCATCGCATCCGCATTGATTCTTGTATATCCATTTTTTGCATTTTGGAATGTTTTACGACTCTTTGTAAAAGCTGGTGGGTCAATTAGAACAACATCATACTTTTTATGCTCAGCGATATATTGTGGTAATAAATCAAAAATATCTGCACAAACAAAATCAATCTTATCTTCCATATGGTTTAGTTCTGCATTCCTTTTTGCATTATCTAAAGCACTTTCAGAAACATCCATTGCGGTAACATGCTTTGCTCCACCTTTTATAGCATTTAAAGCAAATGAACCAATATGTGTACAACATTCTAAAACATTTGCATCTTTTGATACATTTCTAATTGCCATACGATTGTATTTTTGATCTAAGAAGAATCCTGTCTTTTGACCATTTTCTACATCAATTTCGTATACAATATCATTTTCTTTCATTTGAATAATAGGACTAATATTTGTATTGAATCCTTCTAGCTGATACCAACCTTTTTCTAACGGTAAGCCTTCTTTTTTTCTAAGCTCCCCTTCATTTCTTTCAAATATACCTTTTACCTCAATACCGAATTCGTGTAATACCTGTACAAGTGAACGATATAAAATATCTTTTCGTTGATCCATTCCATAAGATAAGATTTCTGTTACTAATATATTTTCATATAAGTCTACGGTTACCCCAGGTAGTGCATCTGCTTCTCCATGAACTAAACGGCATGAATGAAAATCATTTGGTATCACTGTTTTACGATAAGTTAATGCATACCGTACTCTTCTCAAAAAGAAATCATCATTAAATGTTTCGTTAGCGTTTTTATCTAATATACGAATACGAATCTTACTATTAGCACTATATATACCGGTTCCTAGATATTGTCTTTTAAGAGATAAAACATCTACTAGAGCACCATTATCAATATTCTCATCACTTATTTCTACAATTTCATCTTCATAAATCCAAGGATGATTGTTTCTAACTGTTTTTTCTTGTTTCTTGGTGATTGTAACCCAAGGAAAATTTCTTTCTTTTTTCATTGTCCACCTCGTTAGATATTTTACCATGCATCAATTAATTATTTGATATAATTATGATACTGAAAAGAGGACACAATGGTTTTTAGTAGTTTAACGTTTTTATTTGCTTATTTTCCTATCGTACTTTTAGTTTATTTTTTAAGCCCATTACGATTTAGAAATTTCATATTATTAATAGTCAGTTTGTTTTTTTATGGTTGGGGTGAACCAAAATACGTCTTTGTGATGATCTTCTCTATTGTCGTCAATTGGTTATTTGCTTATCCAATTCAAAAATATAGAGATCATGATCAACAAAAAGCGAAAAGATATTTAACCATATGCGTAATATTCAATTTAGCTTTATTAGGATTTTTCAAATATTGGGATTTTCTAGCTGGATTTATTCCTTTCATGAAACCACTAGGAATTAGCTTACCAATAGGAATTAGCTTCTATACCTTCCAAACAATGTCTTATCCTATTGATTTATATCGTGGTGAAACAAACATTCAAAAGAGTCTGGTTAATTTTGGTGCCTATGTTTGTATGTTTCCACAATTAATTGCTGGCCCTATTGTTCGTTATGTGGATATAGATAATCAATTGAATGATCATCCTACAACCATGAATCAATTCTATGAAGGTATACAAAGATTTATTGTTGGCTTAAGTAAAAAAGTATTATTAGCTAATAATGCTGGAATGATCTTTGAAGAAATATCTAAGTTATCAAGTATCGACCAATCTGTTGTGTCTGCTTGGATTGGAATTATCGCTTATGCTTTCCAAATCTATTTTGACTTTAGTGGATACTCTGATATGGCTATAGGTCTAGGAAAAATGTTTGGTTTTGAATTCTTAGAAAACTTCAATTATCCTTACATTGCAAAAAGTATTACAGATTTCTGGAGAAGATGGCATATGTCGTTATCCTATTGGTTTAGAGATTATGTCTATATTCCACTAGGAGGAAATCGTAAAGGAAAGAAAAGACAAATTATCAATATTCTTGTTGTTTGGCTTTTAACAGGATTATGGCATGGTGCATCATGGAACTTTATCCTTTGGGGATTATTCTATGGTGTCGTCTTACTCATCGAAAAATTATTCTTAGCGAAACATATGGATAAATGGGCTTCTTGGTTAAAACATATTTATACCATCGTTATTGTATTGATTGCTTGGGTATTATTTGCTTTTACAGATTTAAATAAAGCATTACAGTATTTATCCCTTATGTTTGGTGGCACAAGATTTGTTAATGCCTATGCGATATATTATCTAAGAGATAATGCTTTCTTATTTATTGCATGTGTAATTGCTTGTACCCCTATTGCAAAAACAAAATGGAATTTTATTTCTAAGCATGAATCACTTATTCCTATCTTAGTATTATTATTACTATTTATTGATACAGCTTTTATTGTGGATGCGTCATATAATCCATTCTTATATTTTAGGTTTTAGTCTATGAAAAATACACTTATACAAAAATTAACCATTTCTATTTTCATTCTATTTATTTTTTTGTTTTCTATTGCAAATATCTTTTATCCAAAAAAAGATTATTCAGAGAATGAAAATAGAACCCTAGCATCATTTCCTAGTACTACGATGAAATCGTTATTTGGTGGTAACTTTGATGATTTATTTGAAACATATTTTTCAGATCATTTCATTAAACGAGATACATGGATTGAATTAAAAGCTGCATATAAAAAAGCAACTGGTTCTCTAGAAAATAATCATGTTTATTATGGTAGAAATGATAAATTAATTCGTAGCTTTCAATCTTATGATAAACGCTCAGTTGATCAAAACATTTCCATCATCAATGAATTTGCAATAGCGAACAATATTCAAGCAAATATTTTAATTGTTCCAACTGCATCCATTCAAAATGATGCATTACCAACTGGTGCATATAATGTAGATCAAAAAGAATTAGAAAACTATCTTAAAGAGAATTTTTCTAATCAAAATTATATTGAACTATATGATGATTTAAGTTCTTCAAAAAATATTTATTATTCTACAGATCACCATTGGAATGAATTAGGTGCTAATATTGCCTATAGCAAAATCTCACAAAACGTTCTAAATAAAGAACCTAATGCATTTCATTATGAATTAGTTAGCGATTCATTTTATGGAACAATGTATTCTCGTTCTGGTGCCTTCTGGGTAAAAGCTGATAGCATTTATAAAATTAATCCCGAAGAAGAAATAAGTGTTAAAGTTACCTACGATGAAAGCGATGAAGAATCATCCGTCTATAGCGAAAAACGTCTTAACGAAAAAGATAAATACATGTATTATCTTGATGGAAACCATTCACATGTTTCTATTACAACTTCAAGTAAATCAAAAAGAAAGGCTATTATCATCCAAGATTCCTATGCACATATTCTAATTCCTTACTTAATTACAGAATATGAACAAATTGAAGTATTTGATCCTAGATACTATCACGACTCTGTTTCTAGTTTTATTGATGAAGATACAGATGTATATTTCATTTACAGCATGGATAATTTTGCGGAAGATAAGAATTTGGTATTTTTAAAATGAAACTAACAATACAAAAAATGGGAATTAATGGCGAAGGTATTGCATATATCCATAAGAAGCCAGTGTTTATTGATGGAGCTTTACCAAAAGAAGTCGTTGATGCAACAATTACAGAAGAAAAAGAAAATTATGCAAAAGCAAAATTAAATCGTATATTACAAAAAAGTACAGATAGAGTTAAACCTAGTTGTCCTCTTCAAAAAGAATGTGGAGGATGTGCTTTAATGCATTTAAGCTCAAAATCACAGAGCTACTATAAAAGACAACTACTCGTAGAAGCACTATGGAAATATGCTCACGTAAAAGAAAATCTAGTTCGTCATACACATGAAAGTAAAGAGAACTTTGCATATCGTTCCGCATGTAAACTACCTGTACAAGAAGTAAATGATCGACTTGTCACAGGAATGTATAAACCTAATTCAAACTACTTTGTAGAAATAGATGATTGCAAAGCACATACTCCTGCTGTAGAAAGATTAAGAAAAGAAGTACTTGATGTCTTAAACAAACATCATTTACACTCATATGATAAGAAAAAAGAAACAGGTATACGTTATCTTGTTCTTCGTAGTATTCAAAATCATGGACAACTTACTTTAGTCACTGGTAAAGACAATTTAGAGCAAGCTCTAATTGATGACTTGGCTAGTATTGAAGGTTTAGATACCGTTGCCCAAAGTATCAATACAGCTAAAAAAGGTGTAAGTATTTTTGGACCTAAGACAATCGTACTTTCTGGTGAGCCTTATATCACCATTCATATAGATGATATAGAATTACAACTATCTAATGAATCATTCTTTCAACTAAATGTGGAACAAGCCATTGCTTTATATCGTCTAGCAATTGATAAGATTGATCCATGTCATAAATTAGTAGAAGGCTATTGTGGTATTGGTGCGATGAGCTTACTCGCAAATAAAAAGAGTCAATCAATTGTAGGAATAGAAAGTATTCCTCAAGCAATAGAAAATGCGAATAAAAATGCACTAATCAATCATTTAGATGATCATATTCGCTTTGTTTGTGATGATGCTGGGCAAGCCTATAAAAAAATCGCATCAAAATCTAAAGTGGATACGTTATTAATTGATCCTCCTAGAACAGGAATTGATGATGCCTTCTTAGAAACAATTCTTAAGAATCCACCAGAAAAAATCATCTATATTTCTTGTAATCCTAGTACATTAGGAAAAAATCTAAAAGTATTGAAACAATATTACCAAGTTAGAACAGTAATTCCTTTTGATTTATTCCCTAATACACCACATGTAGAAAGTTTGACGGTATTAACAAAATGAAATATCAACTAAAATATGGAAAAATTGATTTACATATTGACGAATTATTTGATCAAAAACCATTATCTGATTTATTTGATTATTACGTTCAATCAAAAAAGAATCGTTATTTATTATTTCAAGAAAATCGCATTTTAATTAATCGTAAGAAACCAGAAAATGAAGATGTCATCTTGCATAAAAAAGATACTGTATCTATCATTTTTCCTACAGAAGATATTGATTACAAACCTAGTGATAAAGAATGTAAAGTTGTTTATGAAGATGACTTTGTATATGTAGCACATAAAGATCCAGGAATGATTATTCATGGCGATGGCGAGTGTCTTGCTAGTCTTGCAGCTAGATATCAATTAAATCATGATATTCACTCTCCTGTTCGTTATATTCATCGCTTAGACGAAGATACGACAGGACTCGTATTATTTGTAAAGATTCCTTTCTTTCAACCATGGTTTGATCAAAAGCTAAAAGAAAAATCTATCCATCGTCATTACTTAGCAATTTGTACAGGAAAAGCAAAAGTCAATCAAGGATTTAAATGGGATAAACCTATTGGTAAAGATAGACATGTAAATGGCAAATACAGAATATCTGAAACAGGTCTTTCTGCTTTAACTAAAGCAAAATGTCTAGCAAGAGTAAATGACTATCTATTAATGGAATGTGAATTAGAAACAGGTAGAACACACCAAATTCGTGTTCATATGAGTTCTTCTAATCACCCTATTGTTAATGATCCTTTATATGGTTTACCATCTTTAGATTTTAAGCATATGTGTTTATGGGCAAATCAAATCACTTTCCAAAATCCAGTAACATTACAAGAATGTACTGTTACAGATATACCTAATCCTGATTTTAAAATGTTTAAAAAATATGCCTATAAAAAATAGAAAAGGATTTACCTTAGCAGAACTACTTATTGTTGTGGCAATTATTGCAGTACTTGTTGCGATATCAATTCCTATTTTTACTAGCCAACTTCATAAAGCTAGAGTCGCTACAGATTATGCAAATGTAAGAAGTTACTATGCAGAACTACAATATGATTTTTTAGAAACAGAAAAGATTGATAATTCAAAACTACATGAATGGGGTCAAAATGGTCTTACTTCCTTTAAAATGAATCATCAAACAATTACACTAAAAGAAGGATATTTGTGGGTAGCACCTGAATATAGTGATACCAAAATCATTGGATATAATCTTTTATATATCTGTAAAAGTAATGATTGTACCCTCATGTTGCCAGAAGACTAAATGCACAGAAACTGTGCATTTTTTGCATTTTGATAAAGGATAAAGCTCCTATTTCACTAGTTGGTATAAGTCCAACTGATCGATAGAACGAAACTACTTTCTCGCTATTATCTGTTAATAATTCGATTTGATAAACATCTTTATATTTTTCTAGTATTGCTTGAATTAATTTTGTACCTATACCCTTTCTTTGATACTCAGGTAATACAAGCAAATCCTGAATAAAGAGAATTGTCGCATTATCTCCAACAGCACGAATAATCCCAACAAGCTTTTCTTCATCATATGCACCAAGTATGCATAAAGAATGTTTATACCCTTTTCTTAATAAATCTACTCGTTCTAAATAGTTTGTCCATCCAACACTTTGATAAAGTCCAACTATTTCATTTTCCTTAAATTCAGTATATTCTCTTATTTCGAATTTCATGATGCACCTCTTTACTAAAGCATACAAAAAGATGCATAAAAATGCATCCCTAACTATCATTCTTCTGGATTTAATCGTTCTGTCACATCAATCCATTCGTGGTAATTTGAATATTTAACTAGCTCATCTAATGTTAATTTAATCGCTGAATTTACACTGCCACATGCTGGATATAAATATTCAAATCGTTTTAACGATTCATCAAGATATACAAGCACATTGTCCTTTAAACCAAATGGACATACGCCACCAATTGGATGACTTGTATATTCTTCAACTTCTTCACCATGTAACATTCTCGCTTTCTTATGGAAAAAAGCTTTATATTTATGGTTATTGATTTTAACATCTCCTGCCATCACAATAACGATAGGTTGTTCATCGACTAAAAATGACATGGTTTTCGCTATTTCTGCTTCAGTACAACCTAAAGCCACACTAGCTAAATGAACTGTAGCACTAGAATCATTCAAAATAATAATGCGATCTGCTATACCATAAGTTTCAAACTCTTTTTTTACACTCTCTAAAGACATAAAATCTCCTATCCAATAATTTCTATATCTTTAGGATACTCATTTAAAACAATATGTCCATCATCTGTAATTAAAACTAAATCTTCTATACGAACACCTAAAACATCTTTGTTATATATACCTGGTTCAATTGAGAAAATATTACCAGGTTTTGTTAAGCTTTGATTGACAGACGAAACATCTCCATAATCATGATCTTGGATACCAATATAATGGCCTAAACGATGCGTAAAATCTTTTCCATATCCACCATCTGTAATGATATCTCTAGCAGTTTTATCAATGTCACTAAATCTAACACCTGGTTTACAAATTGATTCCGCTGTTTCATTTGCCGAGCGTACTAAGTTATACACTCTTTTTTGTTCAATTGTTAATTCTTTTTTATAGAAGAACGTTCTTGTCATATCAGAACAATAATCATGATATTTACAACCAACATCAAATAGAACGGTATCTCCTTCTTTTAGAACTGTTTCATCTGGCATATGATGAGGATCAGCACTATTTACGCCAAACGCAACAATTGGATTAAAAGAATAGCTTTCCGCACCAAAACTTTTATAAATATCCAAGCATTTTGAAGCGACTTCAATTTCAGTTACTCCTTCATGAATTAAACCTTTAAATTTAGCTATGGCAAGATCGTTGATCTTTGAGGATTCTATCATTAATGCTATTTCTTGTTCATCTTTAATTGAACGAGCTTCATCTATTGCGATAGAAGCGTTCACAAAGTTAATCGCAACACGAGCTTGCATAAGAGGTAATAAAAACTTAGCTGGTAACTCTTTATCTACCCCTAAACTAGAAGTATGTATTGTATCTTTAGAAACAACTTCACAAATATTTGTTGTATCTGTAATATAAGTAACTTTAATTCCTAAATCATCACTTGTTCTAAATAATTCATTTAGATATAGTACAGGACTTTCACCTTTTTTTATGAGTAAACCTAGAAATCTTTCACCTGGATAAAACCATTTTCCTGTTAAATAAAATATCGCAACAGGATCACTTACTAACATCTGTTCTACTTGTAATGTATCTAAAAATGAAAATACTTTATTTAATCTATTTTGATTCAACATAACTAGAAACCCATCCTAAAAAATCTTTAAAATTCCCATGAGGAATACCTGTAATATCTACTTTATCCTCATTCAATAAGTTATCTGTAATGAGATAAACTTGCATACCTATTTGACTAGCCGCAACATCTTCTACAGCGTCATTACCAACCATAATACATTCTGAAGGATTTAAATTCATCTTTTGAACAATTTCTTCATAATATTTTGGGTTAGGCTTACAATATGTACTATTTTCATAAGTTGTAATTAAGCTAAAATCATCTAATTCTAGTCCTGCCCAATTTACTCTTTGGTAAGTCGCAATTGCTGGAAAAATAGGATTAGTAGCTAAGATAGTTTGTATTCCTTTATCTTTTAAATAAGCAACCACTTCTTTTGCATCATGATTTACACCTGTTGAACTTTTTGCTTGATAAAATTCATTGCGATAGAAATCATCAAAGTGAGGTCTATCTTTTAAATTTTCTTCACTATAACATTTTGCAAAACAATTCCAAAATGCATTCTCATTTGTTTGGCTACCATCGTTTAATACCATGGCTTTTGTGCCAGCCCATACAGATTGAATTAACTTATCACTTTCATATCCATAAGGTGCCATATATTTTACCAAGAAATAAAAGTATGTCTTTGTGAATTGTTCTTGATCCATTGGTAATAGTGTTCCATCTAAATCAAATAGTACTGTTTTCATTCTATTGTTCCTTTTCTAGATTTTCTTTTGCGACTGCTAACATTAACTTAATACGATTTTCTTGATTAACACGCGTAGCACTTGGATCATAATCAACTGGTGTAATATTTGCATTAGGATGTTTTTCACGTATTTTATTAATTACTCCTTTACCCGCAATATGGTTTGGTAAGCATCCAAAAGGTTGAGCACATACAATATTTGCATAGCCTCCTTCGATTAGCTCTAACATTTCTCCTGTTAATAGCCATCCTTCGCCCATCTTAGTACCTAATGATAAAATCCCTTCAGGTTTTTTCATTAAATCCGTAAATTTACCTGGACCATAGAATCCATATTTACGCATTGCTTTACTTTGTAAATCACCATAATGATCTAATAGTTTTAGCCCAAGACCAGCTATTTTACCCATCTTTGGATTCATTCCATAGAACTCTGTATCCATTGCATAGTTTGCACAACAATATTCAACATATCCCATTAATCCAGGCATATTGACTTCACAATCTTGTGACTCTAAGAAATTTAATAAATCATTATTTCCTGTTGGAGAAAACTTAACATAGATTTCCCCTACTACACCTACTTTTACTTTAGGCTTTCGATCTAATGGAATAGTAGAAAAATCTTTGGCTATAGCATTAAATATCTTCTTATAAGAAGTTGGCAAATAGTTTTTGTTATGACGAATATCTTGGTCTAATTTATTTAACCATTTTTCTACCATACGATTACTATCACCATCGTTCACTTCATATGCGTGAGCTTCATTTCTTAAAGCAAAAATCAAATCACCATATTCTACAGCCGCAATCATCTTTAGAATCATTCTTTTTGTCCAAGGCATCATTGAGCCTTCTTCAAGACCATTCACATTTGCACTTGCTACAGGAATATTACTATGACCTGAACGAACTAAAGCTTTTCGTAATAGCTTAATATAGTTACTTGCTCTACAACCTCCGCCAGATTGAGAAATTAATAATGCAGTATGATCTAAATCATATTTTCCACTATCAAGTGCTTCTAGGAATTGACCAATAACGATTAAAGCTGGATAACAAGTATCATTATGTACATATTTCAATCCATTTTGCGTTACTTCACTACTTGCACTACCAAGTAGTTCTACGTTGTGATAACCTTCCGATTCCATTGCGGATTTAAGCAAACGGAATTGAATAGGACACATATTTGGGACTAAAACAGTGTAGTCGTTTAACATCTCTTTTGTGAAATTTGGTGTCAAATAATCCATCTTATTTATCCCTTTCTAGCTTTCTTTCTTCTAACGCTGCAAATAAACTTCTTAAACGAATCGTAACTGTACCTAAATTCGTTATTTCATCAATCTTTAATTGTGTATATAACTTATTTCCATCTTGTAATATTTCACGCGTTTCATCTGTTGTAATCGCATCTAAGCCACAACCAAATGAAACAAGTTGTACTAAATCAATATCTTCTGTAGTTGTACAATACTTCGCTGCTGCATATAAACGAGAATGATATGACCATTGATTTAATACGGCAGTATTAAATTTCTTTGTAAGATTACTAATAGAATCTTCTGTAATAACTGCAGCACCAAGTCTAGTAATTAATTTATCAATTCCATGATTTACTTCTGGATCTACATGATATGGTCTACCAGCTAAAACAATAATTCTCTTTCCTTGTTTGCGTGCTTCTCGAATAATTTCTTGTCCTTTTTCACGTATCTCTTGCATATGTAAGTCATATTCCACGTATGCTTCATGAATCGCATGAACAATATCCTCTGTCTTTAAGTCAGGGAAATGTTTTTGTAACATACTTGGATAACGTTTTATAAATTCATCACGATTGCTTAAATCGATAAAGTCAAAGATAAACGGAATATGTTCTAGTTCCGAACAATTATCTTTTAATACTTCTGGATAATACGCCACGACTGGGCAATTGTAATGATTATCACCTAATTCTTCATCAAAGTTATAGCTCATACATGGATAAAAGATTGCGTCTAGCTTTTCTTTAGATAACGCATGAATATGACCATGTGATAATTTGGCAGGATAACATGCTGTATCACTAGGAATCGTTGCTTGTCCTTCTTGATATAGCTTATGACTAGATATCGGACTAACTTTTACTTTGTAGCCTAATGTTGTCCAGAACTTATGCCAGAATGGCAATAACTCATACATATTTAATACAAGTGGAATACCAATTGTTCCTTTTGTTCCTTCACCTTCATGATTAGCATAGGCTTTTAATAAAGATAATTTATATGCATATAAATTTAGTTCATCACTACCTGCAACACCTGTTACTGGTTTATCACAACGATTACCACTGATATATCGTTTACCATCCGCAAATAAATTAATTGTTAATAAGCAATGATTACCACATCCTTGACACGTAACAGTACTTGTCTTTTGGCTGAAATTCTTTAATTCTTCTTCACTTAAGAAAGTACTAACATGGTCTTTAGAAACATGATTTTTACCATATAATGCGGCACCAAAAGCACCCATTAACCCAGCTATATCAGGGCGAATTACTTCTACACCCATTTCTTTTTCAAAAGCTCTTAGTACCGCTTCGTTATAGAACGTACCACCTTGAACAACGATATGCTTTCCTAATTCATCAGGACTAGCACAACGAATAACTTTATATAATGCATTTTTTACAACAGATATCGATAAACCAGCACTAATATCTTCTATAGAAGCTCCATCTTTTTGCGCTTGTTTAACCGAAGAATTCATAAATACAGTACATCTAGATCCTAAGTCTACTGGTTTTTTACCTTGTAAACCAAGACGAGCAAATTCTTGTACATCATATCCTAATGCCTTAGCAAATGTTTGTAAGAAACTACCACATCCTGATGAACATGCTTCATTTAAGAAGATATCGGATATCGCACCATCTGTAATCTTAAAGCACTTCATATCTTGGCCACCAATATCAATAATAAAATCAACATTTGGTAAGAAGTATCTAGCAGCCGTAAAATGAGCCACTGTTTCTACGACACCTAAGTCACAATGGAACGCATGTTTTATGAGTTCTTCACCATAACCAGTAGTTGTAACACTAGCTATTTTGATATTTGGATATTTTTGATATACAGATAAAAGTTCATCTTTAATTAATGGAACTGGATTACCATTATTCGTTTCATACCATGTATGAAGAATCTTTCCATCATCATTCATGATGACCATTTTGATTGTCGTAGATCCTGAGTCAATACCAATATGAACAGGTTTTGTTTCTTCATATTGTGCCCTCTCTACTGAAGCTTTCATATGACGATTATGGAATTCCCAATACTCTTCTCTTGAAGAAAATAGAGGTGGTAATCCCGCATAAGCAGAATGATTACCATAATCTTTTAATCGTGCAATCGCTTCTTTAAGATTTACTTTCTTATCTGCATAATATGCTGCACCTAAGGCAACATATAATAAAGAATTTTCAGGACACTTACCCTGTAATCCTAATGTTTTATCAAAACTATTTCTTAAACATTTAGAGAACGTTAATGGTCCACCTAAATATAAAATATTCCCTTTAATTGCTCTACCTTGAGCTAAACCAGCAATAGTTTGGTTAACGACTGCTTGATAAATAGAAGCCGCAATATCACTTGTTTTCGCACCTTGATTAATTAACGGTTGTACATCACTTTTCGCAAACACACCACATCTAGACGCAATAGTATAGATTCTTTCTGCTTTTAAAGCTTCTTCATCCATTTCATCCGATTTCATTTGTAGTAATGTGGCCATTTGATCGATAAATGCTCCCGTACCTCCAGCACATGAACCATTCATTCTAACTTCAACACCATTTTTTAAGAATAAAATTTTTGCATCTTCACCACCAAGTTCAATAATACAATCTGTATCACTTGATAGTTTTGAAGCTGCAACTCTAGTTGCGTATACTTCTTGCACAAAAGGAATTTGGCATTTATCTGCTAAACCCATTCCTGCAGAACCTGATATAGCTAATATCACATCACCGTCATGAACATATTCATCATTTAATCTTGTTAATATTTCTTCAGCTTTTTCTAATATATGACTATGATGTCTTTCATATGTTTTATAGATTATTTTATCGTTTTCATCTAAAACGACGCATTTGATTGTAGTTGATCCAATATCTAATCCAATTCTCATGCATTTTCCTCCATTAACGATTTATTATAAAATGAAATCATCAAAAATAGTTAAACATTTGCACTTATTTGTCATTTATATAACATCCTTGGCTAATTCCATTATTTTTTAGATGTTGCACAATTCCATTTAATACATGTCTTTTATGTAAACTCCATAAAGGTGCAACTAGTTTATTTCTTTCTCCATCCCCTGTCAAACGATGAATCACAATATCTTGATTTAAATAACCAATACATAAGCATACTTTATGAATATATTCTTCTTCACTAAGGGGCTCTATTTCATGATTAAGGTAATATTCATATAGCTTTGTATCACTTAATATATGTAATAGTTGTAGCTTAATTCCAAATATATGCAAATGATTTAAATACTTCATTTCTTCAATAAGAAATTCATCTGTTTCATTTGGTAAACCTAAGATAACATGTACAATCACTGGAAGATGAACTGCATTTAATCTTTTAACACATGTCTCAAATACTTCTAACTTATATCCTCTATTTATCCATATAGCGTTATCTTCATTTATTGTTTGTAATCCTAATTCAATCCAGATAAATTTATGAGGATATTGATTTTTCAATTCAACAAGTAAAGTAATAACTTCTTCGTTCATACAATCAGGTCTAGTTGCGATAGAAATCCCTGCAAGTAAATCATCATCTAATGCCTTTGCAAAATAAAAACGTAATGTTTCTATGCTAGCATAAGTGTTTGTATAAGCCTGAAAATAACCGATAAATAATGCATTATCACATTGTTTAGCACTATCTTCTTTAGATATTTTTTCCCCTGTATAAAGTTTAGAAAAATCGCCACTACCATTAGAACAGAATATACAACCACCCTGTCCTACTGTTCCATCTCGATTTGGACAACCAAAATTTAAATTCAAAGGAATTTTATACAACTTTTTTCCAAATACTTGTTTACTATAATCTGTAAAAGAATAATATCTTTGTGTATTCATACATGTACCTACTATCAAAAAAGATTAGCTATAAAACTAATCTTATTATTTTTACTCAAATTCAACTTTTTCAAAATTACTAATTTTAATATTTGTTGAAAAATAATTTGTTAAAGCAAGAATCGTTGTCTCAATATCTTTAACCCCTGCTGTTTCATAAGAAGAATGCATCGCAAGTTGTGGTAAACCGATATCTACACAATGTACACTAACTTGTGTATTTGATAAGTTACCAAGCGTAGATCCTCCAACCATATCAGAACGATTCGCAAATGTTTGATACGGAGCATTAGCTCGATGACAAATTTCCATAAAAATTGATCTAGAAAAAGCATCAGTTGTATATTTTTGGTTTGCACTTTCTTTAATGACAACACCAGAATTCATATAAGTACAATTTACAGCATCTGTTTTTTCTGGATGATTTGGATGAACTGCATGAGCATTATCAGCACTAACTAAGAAGGATTTAGCAATTGCTGTATAGTAATCTTCTTCTGTCTTATGTAAACCAAGATTAATTCTTTTTAATACATCTTGTAAAAAAGTAGACATTGCGCCTTGTTTTGTATTTGAACCAACTTCTTCATTGTCAAAACAACAATAGACATTAATATGATGTTCATTTTTTGAATGAATAAATGATTCTAATGTAACATATGCACATTCTAAATCATCTAATTTAGGTGAAGAAATAAATTCGTCTTTGATTCCCCATATTACAGGTTTTTGACGATTCACTAAGAATAAATCTAATCCTAACAAATCCTCTAATTCTACATTTAATTTACTGGCGATATATTTTCTAAAATCACCTTGTTTTAATTCACCAGTAGAAACAAGTGGGCATAAATCTACTTGTCTATTTAAAGCTACACCTTTATTAACTTCACGATTCATATGGATAGCTAAACTAGGAATTAGTAATATATCTTTATCTATATATACAAGTTTATTTTCTAATCCATTACTTGTTCGTACAAGTGCTCTACCTGCAACCGTTAACGGCTTATCAAACCAAGTAGAATCAATCATACCACCATAGGCTTCTACATCTAGTTTTAAATATTCCCCTTGTCCTTTTAATTCTGGCACTGTCTTAATCTTAAATGTTGGAGAATCACTATGTGAAGCACACATTTGATAGTGATAATCATCTAATGCTTCTCCTACTTTAAAGGCAATCATACTAGAGTGATTACGAATCGTATAATAATTCTTTCCTTTTTCTAAGTTCCAATTTTCATCTTCTCTTAGATAAATAAAATCATTTTGATCTAATTTCTTTTGAATAGAAGAAATAGAATGAAACATACTAGGACTTTGTTGAATCAAATCTAATAAATCATTTGCGTACATATATACCAACTTTCTAATTAGCGATTAATATAAGCATCTAATAAACTAAATGTAGCTTGAACTGCATCTATATGGCTTCTTTCCATGCCATGACTTGCGGCTACACCCGGTCCAATAAGACCACCTTTGATATTATTTCCACCTCTTAATGCAGCTCCTGTATCTGAACCATAATATGGATAAATATCTACAGCATGACGAATATGATTTTCTTTTGCTAGGTTACTCATTATTGTCGTAATTTCATAATCATAAGGTCCACCTGAGTCTTTTGCACAAATTGATACATCTCTTTCTGTACAAGACAAATCATCTCCTATGCATCCCATATCTACAGAAATAAATTCTTTCACTTCTTCAGGTAACCAACTCGCTCCATGTCCTACTTCTTCATAGGTTGAAATACAAATATAGAATCCTCTTTCAGGAACAATATGATTCACTTTGTAATATTCTAATAAACTCATTAGAATGCAAACACTTAACTTATCATCTAAGAATCTTGATTTGATATACCCACTATCACAAATAACAGTCTTAGGATCATAGGCAATATAATCACCATTTTCTATTCCTAGCTTTACTACATCTTCTTTAGAAGAAACAACTTCATCTAATCTTACTTCCATATTTTCTTCTATATGTTCTTTAGAACTACTATCTTTAAAAACATGAACACTAGGTGCAGTAGATAAAATTGTACCTGTATAATACTTACCACTTCTTGTATATACACGACAATATTCACCATCAAGTGTATTAAGTAGTGGTCCACCAACTTTTGTAATGGCAAGATTTCCATTAGATTTAATCGCACGTACCATTAAACCCAAAGTATCTACATGTCCACTAAATGCTAAAGAATGTGCGTTATCTTTCCCGTCAACAGGAATATATAAATTTCCTTTTTCATTTTTAAAATAAGTAACATTTAATTCATCACATTTTTTAGCAATGTAATTTATCGCTTCTTTGCAATAACCACTTGGTGAATCAATTGCAAATAATTCTTTTAATATCGTTTCAAAATATTCGTTATTCATTTGTTTCAGCCCCTTCTGTTTGTTGTATATTTTCTTGTGGTGGACTAGCCGTAATTTGAGCGTCATTATTAGGTGTTTCTAATATGTTCGATTCTTGCGTGTCATCTTGTTGAGTATCATTAGTCGCTTGATTATCATTAGAAGTATCTGTATCAGGAACAGTTGCCTCAGTAGTTGCCGGTTGTTCTGTAGGCTCTGGATCTACTGTTGGAGTTTCCGGTATAGCAGTAGGTGCTGGTGTACTAGTTGTTTCTGGAGTACTTGTATCTGTTGTTACTTCTGGTGTTGGACTCTCTGTTGGAATCACAATAGGCTCCACAGAAGGAACTACAATTGGTTCAACCGTTTCTTCTGTTTCTTCTTGTTCTTCAACAACACATCCCACATAAGCATCACCGGTATAGCCACCATTACAATAGCAACCTCCACTGCCATCACTCCATGCATTTTCACCACATGATGTGTTCGTCGCTTCATCTCCATTAAATTCTTCATTTGTTAATGGGTTAACCGTAAATAGTCCAGAAGGAACACCAATCACTGTAGGAATAGCATTTAATGGTTTTGGTCTCGTATCTTCTGTAATATAACTATGTTCACGAATATATTTAAATAAGGTTGTTAATCCTTGTTTAGACAAATGCAAACCGTCATGATCCATCATGCCACTAGCCGCATATCCAGTAGTAGAATCTTTTAATACTTCAGATGAATTTAAAAACTTCCATCCATTTGTTTCACACATCTTTACAATTGCTTTGTTATAAGCATCGATTTGTGTCATCGTAACATTAGGATAGTCCCTTTTTTCATTAACTGGAGGGATTGCATTTACAATAATATCCGCATAAGAATAAGCTTCTTCTATCGCTTTAATTTGTTTAGTATAACGTTCAATAAAGCTAGTCGCATCTGTACTAGATCCAGATAAGTTATTCGTACCAAAAGTGATGATAATACGTTGTGGTTGAAGTATTTTAACTGCTTCAACCATCGTGAATCTTCCTGTACTAAAATCAATAACAGGCATAGTAGAAATTGCATCAATTCCCATACCTACAACACCAATAGAATTTTCTTTCGTCGTAAACGTTTTTCCATCTGTATCGGTAAATGTTAAAAATCTTGCCGTATTTGAATCACCTAAAAATAATGTAGAGTCAACATAATCTCTTCCAGCATCACTTGTTTTTGCTAAAACAGTACCATCATATTCAGTTTCATCAATAACACCCTTAGACGCATCATATACTTCTGTTGTCGCGCTAGGCGTAGCTTCTATCTTCTTTTTATTTGAACGAGTTACATTACTAACAATCAAAATAACAATAACTAAAACACATATCCCTAATCCAATAAGGAAATAAATAAATTCTTTTCTTATTTTTCTTTTTTTCTTTTCCATAACCATTATTTTATTACAAAGAGATGAATAGGGCAAAAATAAAACCGTATACTTTTGATATACGGTTAATTCACTTATGGCGCAGGAACAGGGGTTCGAACCCTGGCGCCCTGTTACAGACCTACAAGCTTTCCAAGCCTGCCCCTTCAACCACTTGGGTATTCCTGCAAACAAGCTTATTTAGAATACCACAAGTTTTTGAAAAGTAAAATATTTTATTAGAGAACTTGAGCTAAGAATTCTTTTGTTCTCTCGTTTTTTGGGTGATCGAATAGTTCTTCTGGAGTACCTTCTTCTGCGATAACCCCACCATCTATAAATAAGACACGATTACTGATCTTTTTAGCAAAACCCATTTCGTGTGTAACAATTACACAAGTCATACCTGATTCAGCTAATTTTTGAATAACTTCTAGTACACCTTTAACCATTTCTGGATCCAAAGCACTTGTTGGTTCATCAAATAACATTACATCTGGATGCATTGCCATAGCTCTAACAATAGCCAAACGTTGTTTTTGACCACCAGATAGCTTTCTAGGATATTCGTTAGCTTTTTCTTCTAAGCCAACCATTTTTAATAATTCCATACCTTCTTTTTCAGCATCTGCTTTAGATACTTTCTTTTCTAGCATTGGTGTAATTGTGATGTTATTTAATACTGTTAAATGAGGAAATACATTAAATTGTTGGAATACCATTCCTATCTTTTGACGGTGTGCATCTAAATCTGTACTATCTGCATTTAGTTCTTCACCTTCAAAATAAACATGTCCACCTGTTGGAATTTCAAGTAAGTTTAAGCATCTTAGAAAAGTGGATTTACCACCACCAGAAGGACCAATAATGGAAACAACTTCACCTTTATATATTTTTTCATTAATTCCTTTTAATACTTCTAATTTACCAAAGGATTTTCTTAAATCTTTAGCTTCAATTAGTGGTTCATTTTGATTAATCACTGACACTTAACCTCTTTTCCATTTGTTTAACAAGGGCACTGAGTACCATCGTACAAATTAAATATAATATTGCGATAATAAATAATGGTTGGTAAATCAAAAATTTATTAGCAAGTAATGTTCTTGTATACATTAATTCATATAGCATAAATGTACCTGCAAGAGATGTTTCCTTAACCATGGCAATATATTCATTCGCTAAAGAAGGAAGAATAATCTTAATTGCTTGAGGAAGAATAATCTTTTTCATACAGTTTTTACTACTCATTCCTAATGATCTAGCAGCTTCTGTTTGACCTTTATCTACAGATAAGATACCGCCTCTAAAGATTTCTGATACATATGCACTAGAGTTCATAATTAACGCAACTAATACAAATGTTTCTTTATCAATAGAATTTAGTGCTGGTATAGCCATAGGAATAAAGAAGTAAATAATATACATCTGTACAAGTAATGGTGTACCTCTAATGATCGTAATATATACTGTTGCAATACCTGTTACAATTTTGTTTTTTGATAAATGTAATATAGCAATTAGCGCACCAAATAAACTACCAAATGCTACAGCAATAAATGCATATTTTAATGTTCCTGCTAGACCTTTCATAAAGATTGGCCAATAGTCACACCATACACTCCAAATACTAGGACCCATATCTAATTTCTTTTACCCCACTTATTAATTAGTCTTCATCAGTAATGCCAGCATCTGCTTTAGCTGTTGCATACCATTCAGCATATAAACCTTTTTCGTTTACATCTTCAATAATTTGGTTAACTACATCAATTAAAGGAGTTTCACCTTTCTTCGCTGCAATAACGTTACCTGCATAATCAGCATATGGTGTTAAGTCAAAATCAACATTTGATTTAGCTAATGTACCATTTGATTGTTCAGCATAAGCTTTTGCTTGTGTACAAGGTAGAGCTACAGCATCAACTTTCTTTGCATTAATATCTAAGATTGCTTGATCCAATGTACTTACTAATGTTAATTCAGCATCAGGAATTTCATCTGTTACATACATTTCTTGTAATGAAGAAGCTTGAGCATCAATTTTCTTACCAGCGAAATCATCTAATGTTTCATAATTATCTACTTCATCTGCGAATACTAATAATGTATGACAAGCTGCTTCACTTGTTCCTTGGTAACCTTTAGATAATTCATAGTTTTCAGCTCTATCTGCTTTATAACCAAATCCAGAAATACCTAAGTCAACTTTTCCTGTATCTACCGCTACAAGTACTGCATTAAAGTCCATTGTTTCTACTTTTAATGTAACGCCTAAGCTATTTGCAATGTATTGAGCTAAAACAAGTTCACTACCTTTAACTTCACCACTTTCTGTATCTATATATTCATTAGGTGGGAAGTCTGGTGAAGTACCAATAACAAGTTCACCAGAGTCAAGAATATCTTTTAATACACCATCTGCGTTAGAAACATCTACATCTGCTTTTCCAATAAGACCTGTAGCATGAGTTTCAGATGATTCTGTTGAAGTAGCTTCAGCATCACTTGTAGAAGCTGCTGTGCTAGAAGATGTTGAGCTTGATGATGATCCACAAGCTGCTAAAGATAAAATAGTTGTTAATGCTAATACTGATTTAAATAATTTGTTCATGATTTTTTCCCCTTTTCTTTTTCTTTCATTAATTTTTTTGTATTTCTATTTGTAAAACGATTCATTTTTCTTCGTCGGACTTCCATATTCATTACCCTCCTAAAAACAAAAAAGCCATCTCCAATTCAGAGACGACTTACTATCGCGGTACCACACTGATTGCCAATATCTAAAATATTGACCTCTCTAACGTTAACGCCGTTCTACGTTCTTTCCTATGCTTGTTCAGAAAGCCTTCTCCCAGATGCGCTTCATTAAATCTCGTATCTACTAGTCTTCCACTCTGTACTAGCTCGCTATAGACGATTACTTAACTACTCTTCTGTTCTTAGAAGTTGTTTATAGAATAATATGTAAAAAACACAATGTCAAGAAAATCTTTTCAAATTTTTAATGAAAATATTTTCATTTCATCAAATGTTTGAAAATTTGTAGTTTATATACACAAATCCACCCAACAATTACGCCTACTGTTGCTTGCAAGATTTGAAATGGAAGCTTTAACATAGCTGCTTCAGGTGTTGCATAAATAAATGCTCTACCGATTGTATAACCTACTACCATAATAATAGCCCCTACTATACAAGCAATTAATCCTGCAGTGCTATCTTTCATTTTTAATTTCTTAGATAAAATGGAAATCACAATAGCTTGTAAGCCATGAACGACTAAAGATACAAACATTGGTGTTGGATAAAAGAATAAATCTCCTAAAAACGCTCCTACACCACCAATCATAAATGCTTCAAAAGGTCCAAGTAATAAAGATCCTATAACGATTACCATATCATTTAGATATAAATGTCCACCAGGAACTGGTAACCCAAACGAACTTAATGCAATAACTAATGCCATAAATATAGCTGTAATACATAATTTTTTTACTGACAATTTCTCATTCATGTTCATTACCCCTCAAACATTCATCTATTATTGCATATTCATTTTTCTTGTCAATAAAGCGAAAAATTCGCTTGATATTTATTTCACAAGAAACTATGATATTCGTATAAACACAAGGGAGGCGTTTATAATATGTTATTTCAGGTTTATGGAGAAACCGCTGCTTATCAATTGCTTGGTTGGCTCCTAGTTTTCGTTGGATTAATTGTAACAAACGAAATTGCACGTACAAAATGGGGAGGAATTGGAATATTCGGTGTCATCTTAGCTATCCTAACGGTATACTTTATTGCAATATATGTTGGTGCAGCTCAAGGTGCTGAATGGGCATTAACAAATGATACATATGTTCATATGAATTCTTGGTTTCATTATGCTAAGTTATACGCTGCAGCTACTGGATGTATTGGATTCATGGTTATCAAATATAAATGGGGTAAATTAGGAAAGTCACAAGCTTTCAAAGCATTCCCATTTGTCATCGTTGCAATTAACATCTTAATCGCTGTTGCGAGTGATTTCGAAAGTGCTATTCGTGCTGGATCATTATCTGGTGGATGGTGGTATTCATCAGAAGGTGTTTGGCTATATGGTGGATGGTGGAATCTATTAAATGGTATTGCTGGTTTAATTAATATCTTCTGTATGACAGCTTGGTGGAGCATCTATACTTCTAAAGACAAAAAAGATATGTTATGGCCAGATATGACTTGGGTATATATTCTTGCCTATGATGTATGGAATTTCCAATATACTTATTTAAATCTACCAACACACGCTTGGTATTGTGGATTAGCTTTATTACTTGCCCCTACATTTGCTAACGCATTATGGAATAAAGGTGGATGGATTCAAAATAGAGCAAATACATTAGCTATCTGGTGTATGTTTGCTCAAGTATTCCCAATGTTCCAAGATGGTTCTGTATTCTCTACAGTTCCTGTATTATATGCAGAAGGAACAATTCAAGCCGCAACTGCAGCTGGTGTCACTCCTGTTTTAGGAACAGTCGCTATGCAAGGATTTATCTCCGTATTATCAATCGCAATTAACGTAGTCGCTCTTGGATTTATTATTAAGAGAAGCGTTAAAGCTAAAAAGAATCCATATAAGAATGATGTCTTTACAGATCAAAAAGATTATCAAGAAGCTATGGAAAGAGCTGAATAAAAGATATAAATAAAAAAAGCACTTATCTACTATGGTAAGTGTTTTTTTATTCTTCATTCGCTTTTATCATTTTACAAATTTATAGATTTTCTCAAAAAAGTTATCTATTTACAGTGATTTATCTATTTGTTTTTCGAAAAGAAAAATGCATAACATTCTATA
>CAVIQY010000019.1:0-30868 GCA_963645035.1 bacterium
GATTCTTAGAACCATTTACTAGAGAACTTCCTATGGAATACGCTGTAGAATTAAACCAATTATTAAAAGTAGATATGAGTGGTTCAATTGGATGAGTTTAGTACTCATCCTTTTTTGCATCTTATCATATTGATGTAGATGATCAAATGTGACAAAGAATAAAGCTGTCTACAAGTGATGAAAGAACAAGACAAAGCCATGCAGAATTAAATGGTGTAAGAGTAGATGTAGATAAGAAATTTCCTAATGGTTTAATGTATCCTGCTGACCCTGAAGGAGAACCTAGTGAAGTATATAACTGTCGTTGTAAGGTAGTAGCTTATTTCCCTAATATCAGTAAAGATAGAGGAACAGGGAAGAGTGTTGAGTCATACGAGAAGTGGTTGAATGATAGAGATAATAAAGCGGTCTTATTGCAATTAAAGCAACAAACTGCCATACATAAAGCAAGCAAATATACAGAAACTATAACTGCAAATACTAATGATGGATATAAAGTTTCAGGCATTAAGCAAGGGAAACAGATGTCTATTGAAAAAGCTGATAAAGGAAATGCTAATCCTTTGTATGTATTGAAAAATGATGAATATACACGCAATTGTCAGCGATGTGTTTGGGCTTATGAATTAAGACGTCGAGGATATGATGTTATTGCTTCGGAAAAAATATTAAATGGTGATACATTATCGATTATGACTAATAAAAATGGGTGGGCAAATGTTGCAAAAAATGGTATAAATCAGTTAGAAAGAATGGATTCATCTACAGGTAATGGTTGTAAGAAAAATATAGAAGCATATATGAAAACATGTGGTGATGGTACTAGGGCAATTGTAAGAGTTCGATGGCAAAATTATCAAAGTGGACATGTATTTATAGCTGAGCAAGTTGGAGATACTACAAGATTTATTGACCCACAATCAGGTGATACAGATGTTAGTGGATATTTTGGAAAAGGCATGATTAAACCATCTCAAACGTATTTATTGAGAATAGACGACAAAGAATTAACTCCTCTTATAAGCAAATGTGCGAAAGGAAAAAAGAATGATAAATATTAAAGAAGCGTATAGATTATTGAAAAAAGAAATGCCTAGCATTTTGTTAGAGCCTATTGCTTATGAAAATGATAAAGGTTATTTATTTTGCGAAAAAGACGCTGATGTATCTCCGATATATGTGAGTAAGAAAACAGGGAAAACTTTTACTTATTTTCCACCATACCATACTGAAGAAGAAAATAATAGTTGGGCGGAAGTTGAAATACCAAAAGAATTTAATGAATGATTTATGGCAGAAAAAATTGAAATAGAAATAACAGAAGATAACCGAGAACTATTCAAGAAAGCTACTAAGGAACAAATAGATATTATGCTAAAGACAGTAGGAGCAGAGATAGAAAGAAATGCTACGGCTACTAAAGCGTATGTAGATAATTAAAATTACACTCAGTTTGAAGGAGATATTGCAACAGGTATCTCATTTGAATTAACGAATGAAAATGCTGCTAAACAGGCTTTAAAAGACAATCACACGTTATTTAAGACGGTTAGGGTAAATAATACCAAGGATATACAATATAGCCAACAACGGCTATCTAACGAGCTTGCAAGTGGGATAGTGCAAGGTAAGACATGGCGTGAATTAGCAAAGAGCTTTCAAAATGTCTTAAATGGTTCATATTCTCAAGCCGTAAGAAATGCTAGAACATCATATACATCTGCACAGAATAGTAGCCGAATAGAAGGACTAGAAGAATTTGCTAAAGCAGGTATCAAAGTTCAAAAAGAATGGCTAGCTACAAGTGATGAAAGAACAAGACAAAGCCATGCAGAATTAAATGGTGTAAGAGTAGATGTAGATAAGAAATTTCCTAATGGTTTAATGTATCCTGCTGACCCTGAAGGAGAACCTAGTGAAGTATATAACTGTCGTTGTAAGGTAGTAGCTTATTTCCCTAATATCAGTAAAGATAGAGGAACAGGGAAGAGTGTTGAGTCATACGAGAAGTGGTTGAATGATAGAGATAATAAAGCGGTCTTATTGCAATTAAAGCAACAAACTGCCATACATAAAGCAAGCAAATATACAGAAACTATAACTGCAAATACTAATGATGGATATAAAGTTTCAGGCATTAAGCAAGGGAAACAGATGTCTATTGAAAAAGCTGATAAAGGAAATGCTAATCCTTTGTATGTATTGAAAAATGATGAATATACACGCAATTGTCAGCGATGTGTTTGGGCTTATGAATTAAGACGTCGAGGATATGATGTTATTGCTTCGGAAAAAATATTAAATGGTGATACATTATCGATTATGACTAATAAAAATGGGTGGGCAAATGTTGCAAAAAATGGTATAAATCAGTTAGAAAGAATGGATTCATCTACAGGTAATGGTTGTAAGAAAAATATAGAAGCATATATGAAAACATGTGGTGATGGTACTAGGGCAATTGTAAGAGTTCGATGGCAAAATTATCAAAGTGGACATGTATTTATAGCTGAGCAAGTTGGAGATACTACAAGATTTATTGACCCACAATCAGGTGATACAGATGTTAGTGGATATTTTGGAAAAGGCATGATTAAACCATCTCAAACGTATTTATTGAGAATAGACGACAAAGAATTAACTCCTCTTATAAGCAAATGTGCGAAAGGAAAAAAGAATGATAAATATTAAAGAAGCGTATAGATTATTGAAAAAAGAAATGCCTAGCATTTTGTTAGAGCCTATTGCTTATGAAAATGATAAAGGTTATTTATTTTGCGAAAAAGACGCTGATGTATCTCCGATATATGTGAGTAAGAAAACAGGGAAAACTTTTACTTATTTTCCACCATACCATACTGAAGAAGAAAATAATAGTTGGGCGGAAGTTGAAATACCAAAAGAATTTAATGAATGATTTATGGCAGAAAAAATTGAAATAGAAATAACAGAAGATAACCGAGAACTATTCAAGAAAGCTACTAAGGAACAAATAGATATTATGCTAAAGACAGTAGGAGCAGAGATAGAAAGAAATGCTTCAATCAATGCTCCTGTAGATACAGGATTTCTTAGAAATAGTATTACCTATGCGCTTGATGGGGAAGCACAAACAAGGATCCTAATGGTTATTTAGTAATAGCTACAGAACAAGTGGGAATCAAGCCTATTTGTTTTTATTTTTGACGTATATAAGCGATGATTCATAATGCAAAATAAAAGTTTGTTCCATTTACGAAATTTATTCTATTTCCTCATGTATAGACAGAGTAATTCTTGGTATAATACAACAAGTAAAAGGAGCTTTCTTTTGTATTTAGTAGAAGTTTTTATAGAACATCCCGTTCGTGCTGTAGATCAAGTATTTACTTATATTCATGATGAAATGTTATTGAAAGGTACTAGAGTAAAAGTAAATTTCAATTTTCGTTTTCTTATTGGTTTTGTAGAAAAAAGTTATGAATTAGAGACTACACTTGAAGAGTATGAAGAAAAAGTAGGGTATAAGCTAAAGAATATAGAACAAGTGATTGATCAAGAAAGCTTATTAAATGATGAGTTATATGCACTTAGTGACTATATGAAGGATATTACTTTGAGTACAAAAATAGCTTGTTATCAAGTGATGTTACCAAGTGTATTAAAACCTCAAACGACTAGTAATAAGATTATCTATGAAGATTATGTCGTAGCGAGTGGGCTAAGTGTTTCTCTTACGCCTAAACAATTAGATGCGTATCAATTTGTGCTTGCACAAAAAGAAGTGAAATATAGTGAACTAAGAAAAAAATATCCTACTATAGCTAAAAAACTAGTTGATTCTGGTGCTTTAAAAAAGATAAAAAAAGAAAAAGAAGTAGGAATTAACAAAGAAGCTCTTTCTTCTAATGCTTTACCTTTGACTAAGGAACAACAAGCAGTAAAAGATGAATTTGAAAATAGTACTGATCAAGTCTTTTTATTACATGGTGTAACTGGTGCAGGTAAAACAGAAGTTTATTTACAAATTGCAGAAGAAGTATTGAAACAAAATAAACAAGTTTTAATTCTTGTGCCTGAAATTGCTTTAACACCACAAATGATTGAAAGAGTCGCTTCTCGATTCGGTCATTTATTAGCGATATATCATTCTCGCTTAACAGCACAACAAAAATATGAACAATATCAATTAGTGAAAAATAAACAAGCTAGTATTGTGGTAGGTACAAGAAGTGCTGTATTTTTACCTTTTGATGATTTAGGACTAATTATCATGGATGAAGAACATGACGCTTCGTATAAACAAGATAATCAACCATCTTATCATTGTAGAGATATCGCCATATGGCGTGGTAAATACCATAATTGTAAGGTGTTATTAGGTAGTGCTACACCATCTTTAGAAAGCTATGCGAGAGCCTTAAAAAAGGTATATCACTTATTAACATTAGATCATCGTATCAATAAGTCAGTACCTGATGTGCATATTGTTTCAATGCAAGATGCTTTAAAAACGAGTAAACAAGAAATCTTATCGAATGAATTAAAAGAAAAGATACAGGATCGTTTAGATAAACATGAACAAGTAATTCTTTTACTTAATCGTAGAGGATACTATCATGTAAGTCGTTGTAGAGAATGTAACGAACCTTTAAAATGCCCTCATTGTGATTTAGCACTTCATTATCATTACAAAGAAAATTGCTTGAAATGTCATACTTGTGGAGCGACATATTCTATTCCAAAAGAATGTCCTAGTTGTCACTCTAGAAAAGGATTTGCTTCATTTGGTTATGGTACAGAAAAGCTTATGGAAGTAGTACAAAATAATTTTCCTACAGCGAAATTATTACGTATGGATGCGGACACGACATCACAAAAAGATTCGCATGAAAAGATATTAAAAGCTTTTGGAAATCATGAAGCAGATATTTTAGTTGGAACACAAATGATTGCCAAAGGTCTAGATTTTGCAAGTGTTACATTAGTAGGAATATTAAATGGTGATGATGGACTCGCAAGAACAGATTTTAGAAGTTGTGAAGTGACTTTTGATTTACTTATGCAAGCTTCAGGAAGAAGTGGTAGAAGTGATAAAAATGGAGAAGTTATATTACAAGTATTTAATCCTGATCACTATGCTGTAACTTCAGCAGCTAGTCAAGATTATGTAACATTCTTTAGGAATGAAATGAAGTTTAGACATACTTGTGATTATCCGCCATATAGCTATTTCATTTCTTTAACTGCATATGATGTAAAAGAAAAAAAAGCAGAAGAAATAGCCTTATGGATGAAAAATAATCTAAAAGGGAATTTTAAGTCTATTGGTGTTGTGAAGTTATTAAAAATAAAAGATCAATATCGTTATCGAGTATTACTAAAAGGAAAGGATTTAAATGAAATGAGAAATGCTGTACGAAATTTATTAGATACAGGTGAAAATAAGAAAAAGAATATTCATATTGATGTAAATCCTATGGTGATTGATTTATGAATGCTCGTGAATATATTTTAGATGTTTTAAAACAAGTCATTTATGAAGGTGGATATGCTTCATTATTACTAAGAGAAAATCGCCAATATTTTTCGTCTGAAGATAATGCCTTTATTAGTGAAACAGTATATGGAACATTAAGAAACTATGCTTTATTAAATAAACAATGGAAAGAATATGTAATACATACTGTAAGAAGAGATACAAGTGTTTTATTAAATATGAGTATTTATCATTTATTCTTTTTAGATAAAATACCAAGTTATGCGATTATCAATGAAGCAGTAGAATTAAGTCAAAAAAGAGATAAAGCTTTTGTTAATGCAGTACTTAGAAAAGTAAGTGAAAGGGGATTAATCAAAAACGAGGATGATTCTCTAGAAAGTTTAAGTGAAAATACTAGCCACCCTTTATGGATATTACAAATGTGGAAAGCTCATTATGGCTTAGATGTTACTAAGAATATCGCAAATTTCAATCAAACAAGATCTATTGTGTATGGTCGTATTAATACATTAAAATGTGATAAGAAAGAACTAGAAAAGGATGAACGGGTACATTTTGTTAATGACTATGTATTTACTTATGATGGAATTTTAACAAGCACAGATTACTTCAAAGAAGGAAAAGTATTAATTCAAGATAAATCAAGTAGTTCTATTCCATTATTACTAGATGTAAAAAAAGGAATGAGGGTATTAGATGCATGTAGTGCTCCTGGTACAAAGACGCAAGAAATTGCCATGTTAATGGAAAATGAAGGCGAAATCATTGCTCAAGATATCTATGAAAAACGTGTACAATTAATTGATCATTTGATGCTTAAAACAGGGGTATCGATTGTTCAATCAGTTGTACAAGATTCTAGTGTTTTAAATGAAGATTATTTACATCATTTTGATTGTGTCTTATTAGATGCTCCATGTTCTGGACTAGGGGATTTAAGACATAAACCAGAAATACGGTTTCACTTAAAACCAGAAAATATTGATGAATTAGTACAGTTGCAAGCTAAATTATTAGATGTGAATGCATTATATGTAAAAGAAGATGGTATTCTTTTATATAGTACTTGTACGTTAAATAAAAAAGAGAATGAAAAACAAATCCAAGCATTCTTAAAGAAGCATACTGAGTTTGAATTATTGGAAGAAAAAACATTATTCCCATATGTCGAAAATAGTGATGGCTTCTATTATGCAAAAATGAGAAAGAGTAGTGTGGTAGAATAGAAATATGCAAACAATATATAGTTTAAATATCAATGAATTAGAGAATTTTTTAGAAGCGCATGGTCAAAAGAAGTACCGTGCAAAACAAATTTATTCTTGGTTATATCGTAAGAAAGTCTTATCTTTTGATGAAATGACAGACTTACCAGCATCTTTTATTGAAGTATTAAAAGAAAACTTCTGTATTATGCCTTTAAAGCTAGTGACGAAACAAGTTGCTAGAGATTTAACTGCTAAATATTTATTTGAATTAGAAGATGGTTCAACAATTGAAACAGTTCTAATGCATTTTAATTTTGGTAAGAGTGTATGTGTATCTAGCCAAGTTGGTTGTAACATGGGTTGTTCATTCTGTGCTAGTGGCTTATTAAAGAAACAAAGAGATTTAACCGCAGGTGAGATTGTTGGTGAAATTATGTATATCGAAAAAGAACTAGAAGAAGTAAGTGAAAGAGTAGGAAATGTTGTTATTATGGGAACAGGTGAACCATTTGATAACTACGATAATGTCATGAACTTCTGTAGTATTATTAATTCTGATTTAGGACTAGCTATTGGTGCAAGACACATTACGATTTCTACTTGTGGTGTTGTACCTAAGATCAATGCCTTTGCAGAAGGAAAATATCAATATAACTTAGCTATTTCATTACATGCGCCTAATGATGAATTAAGAAAGAAACTAATGCCTATTGATACAGCATATTCATTAGATGTATTAATGGAATCTTTAAGAAAATATAGTGAGAACAATCATCGTCGTTTAACTTTTGAATACATTTTATTAAAAGGTGTAAATGATACAGATAAACATGCTGTAGAACTAGCAAATCTAATTAGAGGAATGAATGCATATATCAATTTAATTCCATATAACGCAGTAGATGAACACGGTTATAAAAGTACTGATGAACGTGGGGCATTACATTTCTATGACATGTTAATGAAACATGGTGTAAAAGCTACATTACGTTCAAAACATGGTGATGATATTGATGCGGCTTGTGGGCAATTACGTGCAAAACATGAAAGGACTAAAGAAAGTTCATGAAATATTTCGGGGCAACCGATAAAGGAAAAGTAAGAAAAATAAATCAAGATAGTTATGTCATTGCGACAAGTCTTGCGGGTGATTTACTTGCCATTGTATGTGATGGAATTGGTGGTGGCCAAGCGGGGGATGTTGCAAGTTACTTAGCAATTAATCATTTGTCTTCAGCATTTTCAAATAATGAAGGATTCCTTGATGCAAAAGATGCAAAAGCTTGGATGCGTAAAGAAATTTCTGAAGCAAATCGTCATATATTAACTGAAGGAAATGAGAAAAGTAATCTAAAAGGAATGGGTACGACACTTACTGGTGTACTAGTATCTAAACATGGTACTTTTGTGATGAATGTTGGTGATTCTCGTACTTATTCTTTTTCGAAAAAAACAAAGCATTTACAACAACTTACTATGGATCATAACTTAGCAAATGATATGTTAATCCATGGTGAAATTACTAAAGATGAAGCGAAAACCTATCCAAAGAAAAATGTTTTAACAAATGCCTTAGGCGTATGGGAAAGCGTAAGAATGGATATTGATACGCATACTGAAGAATTAGATGGGTTCTTAATTTGTTCTGATGGGTTACATGGATATGTAAAACTAGAAGATATTGAAAATATATTATTTGATGAAAAAATGGAACCATCTAGAAAAGTAAAAAAGATGATCCAAAAGGCATTAGATGCTGGTGGATATGATAATGTAACAGTAATCTTAATTGATTTAGAAAGGGGTCAATAATGGCAAATAACATCATTGCAAATCGATATGAAGTATTTAAACATATTGGTCAAGGCGGTATGGCTGATGTATTTTTAGCTATGGATACCATTTTAAATCGTGAAGTCGCAATTAAGATTTTAAAGAGTGAACTATGTGCTGATCCTGTTTCTCTAGTTCGTTTTGAACGTGAAGCTCAAGCCGCAACAACTTTGTCTCATCCTAATATTGTAGAAATCTATGATGTTGGTGACTATAAAGGTAGAAGATATATTGTCATGGAATATGTTCCAGGTAGAACACTTAAACAAGTCATTAGAAGTCGTGGATCACTAGAAGCAGATGAAGCGATTGATATCGAAAAACAACTTGTTTCTGCTGTATCTGAAGCACATCATAAAGGAATTATCCATCGTGATATTAAACCACAAAATGTCATTGTAAAAAGTGATGGTTCGATTAAAATACTTGATTTTGGTATCGCCATTGCTAAAGGAAATGTACAAGTTACGCAAGCAAATAACGTTATGGGAAGTGTGCATTATTTAGCACCAGAACTAGCAAAAGGTAAGCCTGCAAGTGTACAGAGTGATATTTATGCATTAGGTATTGTATTATTTGAAATGTTATCAGGAGATGTTCCTTTTAAAGCAGATAGTGCTGTACAAGTAGCTTTAATGCAAATGCGTAATGAAATGCCTTCTATTCGTTCAATCAATCCTTCTATTCCTCAATCGATTGAAAATATCATTACACGTTCTACAGCGAAAGATCCTAGCAAACGTTATAGAAGTTGCGTAGATATGCTAGATGATTTAAGAACATGTTTTAGAAAAGATCGATTACATGAAAGAAGACTTGTTCTTAGTCCTGAACAAGCAGATTTAGAACAAGGATATAAAGAAGAAAATGAGGAAACTAGTACAGTAAAAGTTGTTAAACCAGCTGTAGCAAAAAAGAAAAAGAAGAATGTTTTCTTAAAAGTATTCCTTGTGATTTTAATCCTTTTAGCAGCTGTAGGCATTGGGTATGGTGTAGTACAAAGTGGTGTATTTGATCCTAAGAAAGATATATCTGTTGTACCTGACTTAATTGGTAAGTCCATTACCGAAGCGAAAGATTTATGTTCTGAAGCAAATCTAGTCTTAGATACAAGTAATGTTACCTATACGCTTACTGATACAACAAGTAAAGGTCAAATTATAGAATCTAGTCCTGAATCAGGATCAGAAATAGAAAAAGGAAGCCGTGTCACAGTTACAGTTTCTAGTGGTATTGCAGAAGTAGCAGATGATTATGTTGGTTGGAATATCACCGATGCAACAAATGATATTGCTAGTAAGAAAAATAGTAACGGTATTGAAAAGTATAAAAATACAAAAGTTACAACACAAGAAGAATATTTGGAAACAGCAACACCAGGATCAGTTATTCGTCAAGAATTATTAGAAGCAGGTACGCGTTTTAATCCTGATAATGCAACAGAGATTCGTCTTGTTTATGCAAGCTATCCTACAATTGTTATTCCTGGTAATTTAGAAGGAATGACAATCGAAGAAGCTACGCAAGTTTTACAAGATTTAGGTGCAAATGTCTTAGCTAGTAATTTAGATACGAGTGGTTTATCTGAAACAGAAATTGAGAATCTAAAAACAGGCGTAGTCATTAAAACTGATCCTGAACTTGGTAGTGAATATACACAAAAAGAAGATAACTACATTATCTTGTATTATTATTAATAAAACTATGAAAGCAAAAATTTTAAGCATTGTATCAAAACAATATAAGATTCTTTTAGAAGATCATTCGATAGAAACAGCGATTCTAATGGGTAAAATTCGTCTTCAAACGACACCTTCTACTGGTGATGAAGTAGAAGTATCTTTACGTAATGGCATATATACGATTGAAAAGATTTTACCTAGAAAGAATCACTTGATTAGACCTAGTGTATCAAATGTAGATCAAGCTCTTATTGTAATGAGTATGAAAGATCCTGATTTTTCTTCTACATTAATTGATCGTCTATCTTTCTTAATTATGCATGCGGATATAGAACCAGTATTAATTGTTACTAAGATTGATAAAGGTATACCTGATGATTTCCAACAACAAATTGATGAATATAGAAATGGTCAAATGAAAGTTATCTGCACGGAAAAAGGGAAGATTAACGAAGAATTAAAAGAATTATTAAAGGGAAAAATCTCTGTATTAACTGGTCAATCAGGAGCTGGGAAATCCTCGTTACTCAATACATTAGATCCTTCATTCCATCTAGCAACACAAGAAATATCAAAAGCGTTAGGTAGAGGTAAACATACAACTAGACATAATGAGTTACATGAAGTAGCTGGAGGACTAGTTTGTGATACACCAGGATTTAGTGCATTAGATTTTAGTCACATCGAAGCAAGTGAACTAGCAAGTTGTGTACCTGACTTTAAGCCTTATTTAACAGGCTGTAAATTTAATGATTGTGTGCATCAAAATGAACCAGGATGTGTCATCAAAAAATGTGTAGAAGAAGGAAAAATTCCACAAAGAAGATATGATCATTATTTAGAAGTATTACAAATGATACAAGAAAGGAAACAAAAATATTTATGATAATTTCACCTTCAGTATTGTCTTTGGACTATAGTGCATTTAATCAGCAAGTAGAAGAATTAAATGCATCAAATGCAAAGTGGATTCACTTTGATGTTATGGATGGACATTTTGTGCCAAATTTAACATTTGGACCAGATATTTTAAAAGCTTTTTGTAAAGTGAGTGATTTATATAAAGATGTACATTTAATGGTTACTGATCCTGTGTTCTTTAGTGATGTATTTATAAAAGCTGGTGCTGACCATATTACATTCCACTATGAAACACTAAATCATGATGAAATTCTTTCTCTAGCAAATCATATTCACGACCAAGGAAAAACAGTAGGAATTTCGATTAAACCAAATACTCCAGTAGAAGTATTAAAACCTTACTTACATGATTTTGATTTATTTCTCATTATGTCTGTAGAACCAGGATTTGGTGGACAAAAATTTATGGAAAGTTCCTTAGATAAAATTTCTACATTAAGAAAATGGTTAAGTGAAGAAGGATTAAATGCCCACATTGAAGTAGATGGTGGTATTAATGAAATTACTGGAAAACTAGTAAAAGAAGCAGGTGCTGATGTACTAGTAGCAGGTAGTTATATTTTCAAGAATGATATTAGAAAAGCGGTGGCTTCACTTGAATAAGACTTGTGTTATTGCATTAAAACTAACGAGTACGATTCCATGCCTAAAAGAATATGACTATATCGGTGTCGACAAAGGAGCTTTAACTTTAGCAAATCAAAAGATTCATATGATAGAAGCGATAGGGGATTTTGATTCTATCGAAAAAGAAGATATCCAAATTATCCGTCAATATGCAAGTCACGTAGAAGAATTAAATCCAATTAAAGATGATAGTGATAGTGAGCATGCAATTAAAAAAGCAATTGCTTTAGGCTATGAGTCAATACTTGTATATGGTGGACTTGGTGGAAGAATCGATCACGAAATTGTGAATATTCGCCTATGTGAAGAATATCCAAATCGTATTACATTTATTGATGAAAATAACAAACTAACTTCTTTAGTGGAAGGTGAATATCATTTTCATAAAGAATATCAATATATATCAATATTTGCATGCTGTACTAGTGTTATCTCATGGAAAAATACGAAATATTTATTAGACCATAAAGAATTAGAAGTAAATAACTTACTTGGTTTATCGAACGAAATAGAGAAGGATCCAGCAATATTAATCGTTCATTCAGGAAAAGTATTAGTAGTAGAATCAAACGATAAAAAAAAGATTTCTTAAACTAGAAATCTTTTTTTATAGATTTATGCGGCTTTAGCAGCTTTTACTTTAGAACCACCCTTAAGTGTTTTTAATGCACGAGCGGAAATACGAACTGTTGTTGGCTTTCCATCAACAATCATATGAACTTTCTGTAAGTTAACATTCCATTTACGACGAGTAGCACGTAAAGAATGGCTACGGTTATTACCGGATAAAGCTTTTTTACCTGAAATGGCACAAACTCTAGACATGACCAAAACCTCCTTAACTCAATAATTGCTTTATAAGGTTACCATGGTTCCGCGAGATTTGCAAATAAAAATAAAAACTTTGTTAAAAGTAATGATTTTATTTTAGTTCATAAACACATTGTGATAAAATCTTTATATCAAGGAAGGAGTTTTTATTGTGGTCGATAAACAAATTTTTGCGGCGGTTGAAGTCTCAGATCATGAAGTAAGAATGGTTGTTGGTGAATTCTTTGGCCCACGTTTAAATATATTAAAAGTTGAAATGATTCCTTGCGGTGGTCTTTCATATAATACGATAAATAATGAAGAAGATATTATTACAGCAATTAAAACTGCATGTAAACAAACAGAACAAATGCTTGGTTCTAAAGTACAGAAGGTAATCTTATCTATTCCTTCATATTTAATGCAAAAGAAATCAGTACGTGTTACTGTTCCAGTTAAAGGATATGATGCTGTAGTATCTGTACAAGATATTCGTAAAGCAATGGGTATTGCAGAACAAGAAGTATCTATTGGTAAAGAATTAGCTTTAATTCAAACAGTTTGTGTGAAATATACAATTGATGGTATCGCTTCTAGAAGAATACCAATTGGAGAAAGAGCAAAAGAATTAGTAGTTGATATTGATTTATTATGCGCTGATAGACAATTAGCTTATTCTCTTGTAGGTTGCGTTGAAAAAGCTGGCTTACAAGTCATGGATATCTATTTAGATACATATGCAGCAGCAAAAGAAGCAGCATTATTTGAACAATCTGTAGATAGAACAGTAATCTTATTAAAAATGGAAAGAGAAGCAACAACAATTGCTAGACTTTCTAGAGGAAAATTAGTAGAAACAACAATTGTTCCTATTGGCGTAGGAGCAATTGCTAGTAGAGTAGTAGATGAGTATGGCTTGAAACGCGAAGAAGCGTGCGAGCTAGTAAAATATAGTGCTAGATTGAATGAAAAAGTAAATTCAACAAATCCTGTATATATTTGGTCTGAAAATGGTAATGCGAAAAAGATTACTGAAACAGAACTATGTAATTGCATATGGCCTATGGTTGGAAAATGGGTGACAAACATGCAAAAAATTCTAGAGGGTATCTTGAAAGCTAGCCCTTCAACTGTTATCATTACAGGTGAGGGTGGCGAGATGCAAGGCTTAAATGAGCTTTTACAATCCTCTTTAAATTGTGAAGTAAGGAATTATATTCCAGAAACACTAGGCGCAAGAAATGCAGGAATGACTGCATGCTTAGGTTTATTTTATGCTTATAAAGACAAATTACCGATAACAGGTTATACCGATAATAGTCTTGATATGGAATCATTTATTCGTTCTGTATCCTATCGTGAAAGAAAACCTAATAGTGAAGATACACTAACAGGAAAACTAAAAGGAATGTTTTCCAATAATGTAAAGAAATAGTAATTTGTGGTAAGTAGTAGAGGACAAGGCAATGGCAGATTTAACATACAATCAAGTAGCAAAAATTAAAGTATTCGGTATTGGGGGAGCAGGTAGTAACGCTGTTAACCGAATGGTATCTGAAGGAGTTCAAGGTGTAGAGTTCTATGTAGCTAATACAGACTTACAAGCTTTGGATGTATCCCCTGTAGCAAATAAAATTAAATTAGGAAAAGATGGCTTAGGAGCAGGTGGTAATCCAGACAATGGACGTAAAGCTGCTGTTGAAAGTGAAGCTGATATTCGTAACGCAATTGAAGGAGCAGATATGGTGTTCCTTACAGCAGGTTTAGGTGGAGGTACTGGTACAGGTGCTTCTCCATTATTTGCTAAGATTGCTAAAGAATTAGGATGCTTAACAGTAGGTATCGTTACTAAACCATTTAGTTTTGAAGGTAAGAAACGTTTAGTACAAGCTGAACAAGGCTTAGAACAATTAAAAGAATATGTAGATAGTTTAATCATTGTTTCTAATAACAAAGTATTAGAGATTATTGGTCATATTCCATTTGAAGATGCATTTAAAGAAGCAGATAACATCTTACGTCAAGGTGTACAAACAATTACAGACTTAATTGCTGTTCCTGCAATGATTAACCTAGACTTCGCTGATATTAAGAGCGTTATGGAAGGCCAAGGAAGCGCATTAATTGGTATTGGTATGGCATCTGGCGAAAATAAAGCGAAAGATGCTGCTACAAAGGCAATTCAATCTCCATTACTAGAAGCACAAATTACTGGTGCTAAGAGTGCTATCGTTAACGTAACTGGTGGTGCTAGCATGTCAGCTTATGATGCTCAAGAAGCTGTTGAATTAATTCGTTCTGCTGCTGGTAATGATATTGATATTATCTTCGGTGTGGCAATTAATGATAAGATTGGCGAATCAATCATCGTAACAGTTATCGCAACTGGATTTGATTTGCCAAAAGCTACATTAATTGAAACAGATGGACCTGCTGCATTTAAGAGCCCATTACCTGGAAACAATGTTCAGGTTAGTCAAGATGATGATGGATTTGGTCTTGGATCAATTTCTTCAGTTGATGATGATGAAAATTCAGGAATTCCAAATTTCTTCAATCGTAAATAAGTAATAGCTGCCTGATGGCAGCTTTTTTTGTCAGGAGGAAGCTATGTACAAGTTTATTCGTAATAATCGTTTATTTCCAAATCACATATTAGAATATCGAAAAAATAGACACTTCTATGATGTGTATTTAGAAGATAAATGTATCGCATCTTTTTATATCACGGTTAATGATCATGAAGGTGAACTGAATATTACAAATATCAATTCAGAAGATGTAAATGATTTAGTTCATCATGTATATGAATTTCTAATCAATCGTTATCGTTTTGAAAAAGTTATTTATAAAGGAAGTAATCAAGATCTTCGACGGGTTTTATCTAAGTTAGCTTTTTATCCTAAAGGTAAAATTCTTCAAAGAGTAACAGATCCATATCGCTTATTATGTAAGAAGGGAACATTTGATGAAGAAGGTTTAATTGTTCGACAAGACTATACAGATGTGATTCCTTTTGGTTTATTTAATTCAAAAGATAAAGGTTGTGGATGGATTAGTGCTTATAATTTATTACAACTAAATCATTTGAATCCAGAAATTTATACAGTCACTTCGTCTTTAAGCAAAGATGATTTGTTCTTTTCGGCAATGGGTGAATCTGTATTTAACTTATATCTATATTTAAAAAAGATTGTTGATGTGAAGTTTGCGACTTTACCAGAAAAATTATTATGTAAGAAAATTAATGCAAGTAAACAAGGAATTCTTCTTTATTATCACAAACATGGAGCTCATTTTGTTACATATCGTAAAGTAAATGATACAGAATTTGAGTTTATTAATGCAGTATATGGAAAGAAAATTAAGATGTCTATTGAAGATTTCATGAAGAAATATACCATCTTACATTTTGGTACAGTCATCTATCAATAGCTGAATTCTTTGTGAAAAACGGCAAGAATTGTTTTTCATTTTTACAATGAAATGTTATAATGCGCAAGTATGATGAAAAAAGTAAATAAATTAATATTGTCTTTTCTGGCAATGATGCTCGTTTTTTTGCCTACTACAAATGATATTTATGCAATGAATCCAGATGAGGTTGAGTCTGATGATTTATATCATGTAGTAGATTTTGCTAGTGGTGAAGAACTAGGAGCGTTTGAAGGATACTTATATGCAGATAGTGTCTTTCTAAGCAATAAAGAGAATTACTTTAATTTAGGTATAGTAAAAAACGGTAAAGTATATGAATGCGAACATGCGATTGTCTTGTTTAATTCGAGTGATGCGTGTGATGTAAATGTTAATTTTACAAATTCAATCAATGGTGAAAGTGGTTATACCAATGGTTGTTATGGTAAAGATGGTGCATATATCAGTACCGAAAGCTCTGGTTCAAAAGTAAAATTTATGTTATCTGGAGTAGAAGCGTGGGCATCATTAAGTGATGTAACGATTGTACCTGTAGAAAGTATTTCTTCTTCTTTAACTGCATATACGATTAAGGATGGAAATTTATACCATCTAATCAAAACACAGATGGATGATGATAACTATGCAAGCATGATTAATTTAGGTGAAGCACCTAGTTATCTATCAGAAGATACAACATATTATAGTTATGATGGTCACTACTTCTATGAAGCAGGAGACATCAATACGATGCTAGATGATTATAGTAATAGTGTTCGTGATAATGCAGTAAATGCCGATGATCCTTATTATAACTATTATCAATTTATATCTCATCGAACAATTACAAATTCTTCTTCAAGTGAAGTAGAAGATTATATTGAAAATACGATGGGTATTACAGATTATATTGATGTATATAGTGATCGTGACTTAGATTCGAATGATGATACAATGACTCGTTCGCAACTGTATAAGTCGTCTGATGCGTTCTGGATGTATCAATATACTTATGGTGCAAATGCATTAATGATGTTATCGTTAAGTGCTAATGAAACATATTTTGGACATAGTTCATTAAGTTTTACTAGAAATAACTTATTTGGACATGCAGCATATGATTCAGATGTCGAAGCGAATGCATCTAGATATTTAGATATATCTCATTCTATTTATTCTCATGCGAAATATTATATTTCTGGTAGTTATGCTAGTCCTTTAAAAGCACAATACCATGGAAGTTTCTTTGGTAATAAATCTAGTGGTATGAATGTATCTTATGCTAGTGATCCTTATTGGGGTGAAAAGGCTGCGTCTTACTATCGTATGTTTGATGAAGCGTTAGGTTCAAAAGACTTAAATAGCTATACATTAGGAATTAAGACTTCTGATCAATCCATATTTGTTTATCAATATCCTGAAGCAGATTCTAAGGTTTTATACGATAGTGGTAAGAATCCAGATATGGCTTTTGTCATCTTAGGCTATATTAGTAACGAAGATGGGGATTATTATAAAGTTCAATCTGAAGCGACATTAAATGAAGATTCTGCAGTAGATTTATCCTATAACTACGACTTTGAAAATAACATTGGTTATATCAAAGTAGAAGATATTCAAGTTGTAATAGATAGTAAAGATAGTGAAGAAAAAAGCTATGTACATGTAACTTTTGATGCAGGTGATGGCTCATTTAATAGTGATGAATCAACAATTACTTATGCTATGCCTACAGGTAGTGATGCTAGTTCTATAACACCAACAAAAGATCATGCAATATTTACTGGTTGGGACATAGATACTACAAATATTACGGAAAACACAACATTTACTGCTCAATATAAAGATGTATCTTCTATTGAAATGAAAGTTACACCACAAACAGAATATGAAGTAAATGACCGTATTAATCTTGAAGGTGGCGTAATCAAAGTGAATTATGCAGATGGTACAAGTGAAGATGTCGATTTAAATACATCTATGGTATATGGCTTCAACTTTGATGAAGAATCAACACAAGAAGTTGCGGTTAGTTATGCAGGATGCGAAACATCATATTCTATTCATGTTAGTGAAGAAAAAGATAACACAAGAACAGAAATTAAAGATTCAATTATTTCTGTTATTGAACGGTATCAAGATACAGAAGAATTAACCGATTGGGATTTAAATTATTTATTAAGTTTAAAACAAAAGATTGATGCGAATGTATTACCATATTTAACGCAAACACAGCTTCGTTCTTTTGATTCGATTATGCGTAAAGCAATAGGGGATTCAATCCGTTATGTTATTGAAAAGAATAACTATAACTTAGGTATATCAGGTTTAAGTGTTTCCGTACCACTCGCTTCTAGTTTATCTAAACCAGAGTTTATGGCGGATACATATCGTGTAAGAATTAGACAAAATGTTTCTACTAAAGCAAGTGATGCGATGAGTGTTATTGCAAATTTCTTAGGTTCTACAGTAAAAGATTCTTTTGTAATTAGCTTAAGAAAGAACTTCTCTAACTTTAGTTTAGATGGTCCTGTTCTATTTAGTATTAAGAAACCAGATGATGCTACAGATGCGGAAGTATATACAGTTCTTTATTACAATAGTGAAAATGGCGATGTAGAAAAATGCTATACAAGACAAACATCAAATACCATTACATTTATGGGTAGTAAAGATGGTGAATATATGCTTGTTTCTAGAAATACATCAAATGTATATAGTGGTGAAGATCCAGTTGAATCAGTTACATCTGAAACAAGTTCTTATGATTTAGAAGCTGTATATGCATTTATTACAATTGGTTTATTAGTATTAATGTTACTAGGAATTGTGATTCGTTATTTCCATCATAAAAAGAAAAATATTAAAGTCGCAAAACAAAGAATTGTAAAGAATGAAGAAAAGGCAAATGAACCTTTACCTCCAGTAGATGTTACACAAGCTTTAGAAATCTTTGATACAGAAGTATTAGATTTAGATAAAGTTAGAGAATTAGATGAAGAACATCAAAGAAGAATCCATCATGATCAACACAATAGTTAATATCGATAACATTCAATTTGAGGAAGAAGAAGTTTCTTCTTCCTTTCTAGATAGTATTGAAAAAAGAGGAGTTGCGATTCCTGTACATGTAAATTGTCTAGATAAAAATCAATATGTATGTGTAGATGGGCGTAAAAGATTATCTGCATGTAAAAAGTTAATAGAAAAAGATGATAAATTCAAAAGAATTCCAGTGATGATTATGAATGATTTTTCTAAAGCTGGATCATCATTTTGGGGAAATACACAAAATCATCATTAGAGAGGTTTAAATGGAAAGATTGCAAAAAGTCATAGCTGCTTCTGGTATCGCATCTAGAAGAAAAGCAGAAGAAATGATTCAACAAGGTAGAGTCAGTGTGAATGGTTTAGTTGTAAAAGAATTAGGTGTAAAAGTTTCTGGTAATGATGAAATTGCCGTAGATGGTAAAGTCATCACAAAAGAGAATAAAGTCTATTATTTAATGAATAAACCAAAGCATACGATTTGTTCTACAAAAGATGAACATGACCGTGATACAGTATTAGATTATTTTTCTGATGTAAAAGAAAGAATTTTTCCTGTTGGTCGTTTAGATTTTGATACAACAGGGGTATTAATTCTAACTAATGATGGTGAAGTGGCGAATAAATTAATGCATCCAAAGAGTCATTTACCTAAGACATATGATGTCGTAATTGATGGCTATATTAAACCATGGGAAATTAATCAATTAAAAAAGGGCGTAAAGTTAGAAGATGGCATGACGCTACCAGCAGAAGTATATTTAATTGATCAAAATGAGAAAAAGAATAAGAGCCACTTACAAATCACTATCTTTGAAGGAAGAAATAGAGAAGTAAGAAGAATGATGGAACATTTCCATTATGAAGTTACGCGTCTTGAAAGAATTGCTTATGGACACTTAACGAGTGGGTCTTTAAGACAAGGAGAATATAGAAGACTACGTTCGTTTGAAGTAAAAGAATTATTAAAAATGATTGATGAGATGAATGCATCTAATCAATCATAATGTTGTTTTCTTGTAGTTCTTCAATACTAGGATCAATATAAATTGTTTTATAAGAACCTAATTGCACCATGCCTGGCTTAGCTCCAGGTATTTTTTTTAGTTCTTTTACAAGGCAATAATTTACAGGAACACTACTAGAATCTCTTCCTTTAGAGAAATATGCCGCAATATTAGCTGCTAGTCTTAATGTTTCTTCATCAGGATGAGCATGATGAATTACTACATGAGCTCCATGGTAATCTTTAGCATGTAACCAAATTTCATCTTTTCTAGCATGATGCCAAGTTAATTCATCATTTTGTAGGTTATTTTTACCAAATGAGATTTTTATACCATTTTTTGTTTCTATTGTAGTGAAATGAACAACGTTCTCTTTTGCTTTCTTTTTTTTCTTTTGAGGACGTTTTTCTTTCATATAGCCACCTTTAATGAGTTCTTCTTTCACTTCATTTGCAGTCTTAAAGTCAGCTAATTCAATTTGTTCTAATAGTCCTTCAAAGTAATTGATTTCTGTTTTACAGATTTCAATTTGTTCCGCTAAATACTTTTGTCCTTTTTTAAACTTTGTATATTTTTGATAGCATCTTCGAGCATTACTTTTTCCATCTAGTTTTGGATCTAATGGAACTAGAATTTCTTTTTCCGTTTCAAAATCAATTAAAGATATTTCTTTTTTTCCTTTGGTATCTTGAATGTTATAGGCATAAAGTAACTCACCATATTTATTCCATTTATCACAATCTAGTGCCTCATCATATTCTTTTAATAAACGAGGTAATTTTTGTGTTTCGTGTTTTAATTCTTTTTTAACAACATGAAATATATCACCAGATATCTCCTTGATTCTTTCTTTTTCTTCTTTGTGGAAATATAAGATATCAAATCCTTCAAATAAAGGATAATCAACACATTTTCCTGAACTAGTTAAAGGTAAACAATGGAATATAGGCTCATTTCCTTTATTAGCGATATATAAACGATTAGAATCTTTAATTTCTTGCATAATACTTGAAAAAGATTGACCATGATTCATACGGTATTCAATTTCATTAGATAACATAGGAGAAAAACCTGCAAATTGAGCAGTAAGATTCTTATCTGGATCAATCATTTGTTCTACAAAAGGATTTTTCTTATCTTGTAATGGTGTAGGAACAAATTTCGCACCTACTTGTATCGTTCTACGATTATTTTCAAATGGGGGAATACGCTTTAATGCATCAATGATAATACCACCTCGAACTAAGATAATATTTGCGTATTTTCCCATAAGTTCTACATAAAGATGTAACTCTTCTAAGTCACCAATATCATTATGTCTTCTAATTGTAAAATCGCACCAACGATCTAATTCAATTTGTTCAATAGATAAAATCATTGATCCTTCAAGATATTTTCTTAAAACCATGACAAAATTACCTGGTTCATTTGGTGTAGGATAATTTCTTTTTGTCAGTAACATTCTGTTATATTGCGAATGACAAGAAATTAATAATTGATTTTTACCAGAAGAAGCAGAATGAATTTGAAATAAAACTTCATTCTGTGCAATTTGATATATCTTTTGAATACGACATGGTAAAACAGGTGTCATATTCGTTACAATCTTGTTTAATAAAATTCCATCTAGTGCCATGTCTCTTATTATATCACATTGACTAAATCTTTATTTGAATGTAACCTATTTAAAAGAGGTTAGGGGAAACATGGCAAAAGGCTTATTAGTAGTAATTAGTGGACCATCTGGTGTTGGTAAAGGAACCGTATTAAAAGAAGTTGTAAATGATCCTGAATTAAATATTGGATACTCTGTATCCATGACAACACGTGATAAAAGACCAGGAGAAGTAGATGGTGTAAACTATTACTTTGTTACAAAAGATGAATTTAAGGAAGCTGTTAAGAACGATGAACTACTAGAATGGACAGAATTTGTAGGAAATTGTTATGGCACACCTTTAAAAGAAGTAGAAAGATTAAGAAATGAAGGGAAGAACGTTTTACTTGAAATCGATCAAGATGGATGTAGTCAAGTAAAGAAAAAAGTAAAAGATACACTTTCTATTTTTATTATTCCACCTAGTATGGAAGAATTAGAAAGAAGAATCCGTTCTAGAAAAACAGAACCAGAAGAGATTGTTCAACAAAGACTTGCAAAAGCCGCAAAAGAAATGAATAATCTAAAAGAATACAAGTATGTTGTTTGTAATGAAGATGTAAAACTAGCTGCAGATATTATACGTGTAATTATTTTAAGACATATGCAATATGAGAAGGATAAAGAAGATAGTGCCTCTTAAAGAGACATTATTTTTTGTGGAAGGAGAATAAGAAATGTATTTAGCATTAGGTATATTTGTAGTAATGTATGTATTACTTTTAGCTTTACCAAAATATAGAAGTTATACTGCATTAATTACAGCATTAATTTTTATTTTATTAGGTATTTTACCTATTCAAAGTGCCATAGGAGCAATTAATTTAAATGTCATCATGATGTTAGCAGGAACAATGATGATTGTAGAGTTATTTATTGAAAGTAACATGCCTTCATTTATGGCAGAAAACTTATTAAAGATAGTGCCTAACATTCAATGGGCAGTTGTATTACTAAGTTTATTTTCAGGAATTATTTCAGCATTTGTAGATAATGTAGCGACAGTATTAATGGTCGCTCCGGTGGGTATAGAAGTAAGTAGAAAAATTAAAACAAATCCTGTACCAGTTATTATTTCTATTGCGGTATCTAGTAACTTACAAGGAGCAGCGACTTTAGTTGGTGATACAACAAGTATCTTACTAGGCTCTTATGCCAATATGAGTTTTAACGATTTCTTTTGGTTCTTAGGTAAACCAGGTATTTGTTTTTCGGTTGAACTAGGTGCTTTGTTAACTATTCCTGTTATCTTATTCTTATTTAGACATGAAAAGGGTAAGGTTGATGAAGAAGTAACTGCGAAAGTAACAGATTATGCTCCAACGGTATTATTGTTTGGTGTTATTGTTCTATTAATTGTCGCTAGCCAATTTGAAAATAAACCAGAGTTAACAAATGGATTTATCTGTTGTGGTTTAGCAATTATTGGTATTCTTTATGAATCAATTAAACAAAAAAGTGGTGATGTCATTAAAAATGTATTTAAATCTGTAGACTACGATACATTATTATTACTATGTGGTTTATTTATGGTAATTGAAGGAATTACTGAAGCAGGGGTAATTGATGCGATTGTTAGCTTATTCATGAAAACAGGTGGAAATAATATATTTGTAATGTATACATTAATTGTATTTGTATCTGTACTTGTTTCAGCATTTATTGATAATATTCCTTATGTTGCGACAATGTTACCAGTTGTAACAGGTATTGCGGCAATGATGGGAATTGATCCATATCTATTTGATTTTGGCTTACTAGTAGGCGCTACACTTGGTGGAAATATTACTCCAGTTGGTGCTAGTGCAAATATTGCAGGTATTGGTATTTTAAGAAAAGAAGGCTATGAAGTAAAAACAAAAGACTTTATGCGTATTGGTATTCCATTTACGCTTGTAGCTGTATTATCTGGCTATATCTTCTTGTGGTTTGTTTGGGCATAGTCATTTCGATGATTTAGAAGGGTGTGTTATTTGAATGACACATCTTTTTTTATACGTTTAAACATAAAAAAAAGCACACTTTTCAGTGTGCCATAGAATCCTATCTAGAAAACTATCTGTTGTAGTATTCGACGATTAGTGATTCGTTGATCTCTTGATTTAATTCGCTTCTTTCAGGAATACGATCGAAAGTTCCTTTTTTGTTTTCTTTGTCTACTGTAACAAATGCAGGAGCTACATAGTTAGAATCTAATGATTCAACGATTGGCTTCATATTTAATGCATTTTCACGAACAGAGATAACTGAACCTGGTTTAATTTGAGCACTTGGAATGTCAAGTTTCTTACCATTTACTTCGATATGACCATGGTTAACTAATTGACGAGCTGCTTTACGTGTTGTAGCAAATCCCATACGGTATACTAGATTGTCTAATCTGCTTTCTAATACAACTAGGAAGTTATAACCTGTCATACCTTCCATCTTACTTGCTTTAACAAATGAGTTGTAGAATTGACGTTCGCTTACGCCATACATAAAACGAACTCTTTGTTTTTCACGAAGTTGTAGTCCATAACCACTTAACTTAACGCGCTTTGTAGGACCGTGTTGTCCTGGAGCAAAAGATCTCTTCTTTAATTCTTCGCCAGTTTCTAATACGGAGAAGCTTAAACGTCTTGACTTCTTCCAAACTGGACCTGTGTAACGTGCCATGTTTTGTTTCCTCCTTATATATAATGGCCGAGAAACAATAACAGATAGATCAATATGTAGTGTGTTGTTATAATTCCTTTTCACTTTTTGCAGCAAGGTACTAAGGTTGCAGATATACTGTTAACAACGCGTTCTGACATAAACTCTATAAGCTGCCATCATTTGACGCTTAACAATAATATCAATGGAAACTTATAAAGTCAAATAAAAACTAGTATTCGAGAGTACAAATTTATGTGATAAAATAAAAAGGCATGAAAGGTAGGAAGTACAATGGATAACGTATTTAAAATCTTGTCAGATATTAGAGTAATTATCGCGATAGCAATTATTGTTGTTTTAATTATTATCTGGTTTATCGCTCAACGTATAAAAAGTAACAAATATAAAAAACAATTAGAAGGATATGAAGTAAGATATAACGCAATTAAGAGTGTTCCATTATCTTTTAAAATGAATAAAGCTGTAGCCATCAGCCGTGTTGATCCAGAAGCTATGAGTAAAGTGGCTAGAAGTAAGGATCAATTCGCGGCTGCCGAAGCTAACTTAAAACAGATTTCAACACTTTTATCAGATACTGAAGATGAAATCTTAGTAGGAAAATTAAAGAAAGCGAAAAACTCTCTTCAAGAATTAGAGGCGAGTATGTCTCTTGGTGAAAAACAAGTTTCTGATTTAGAAAAATTCTTAGATGGATTACTAGAAAAAGAAACAATGCAAAGACAAGAAGTAAATGGATTAAAGAATGATTTCCGTGATTTAAAACAAGAAGCACAAGATAACAGTAGTGAATTATCTTATGCATGGAATAGTATTCAAAATCGTTTCTCTGAAATTGAAAAGATGTTCTCTGCTTTTGAAGAATGGATGTATGCGTCTGATTTTGAAAAAGCTAGTACAGAACTAGAAAATATCAAATCAAATATTGATAACTTAAGAACAATTATTAGAGAATTACCAGACTTGTTAACTGAAGCTCGTGGTGTTGTCCCTAGTATGGCAGAAAACTTACATCATGATTATATGGATTGTAGAAAACGTGGTGTTTATTTATCGCACTTAGATATTCAACATAACTTAGCTTTAATTACAGATGGACTAAAGAAAGATTTAGGTAACTTAAAGAATTGTGATGCGACAGATGTTAAGCGTCATTTAGATGACTATAAGACTCGTCTAGAACAAATGGATGAAGCCGTAAAGAAAGAAGATGAAAGTCAATCACAACTTAAATCTCTTTCTCAAGGAATTGATAAACTATATGCTTCAGCTAAAGAAAATTTGGATTATATCCAAAAACAATACACAACTTTATCAACTCGTTTTGGCTTAGAAGGATTAAAAGAACAAATTGATGTTCAAGATCAAAAATTAAACGTAACTAAAGAAAAGATGGATGCGGCAAATGGTTTATTACAAACTACAGAAACAGCTGCTTCTCAAGCATTAAATGAATTACAAGAAATTGATCGTTCATTAAATGAAATTACAACAGATTTAAATAACATTAAGGAACAAATTAATAATGTTTCTGGTGATGAAGATCGTGCGAAGAAACAACTTGTTAAATTACAAGTGATTATGAACCAATTACAAGTTAGTATTCGTAAGTATAAATTACCTTCTATTAGTACTCAATATGAAGAAGATATGAATCGAGCAAATGAATATATTCATCGCATCGAAAGTTTACTGTCAGATACACCATTAAATGTTCAATTATTGAATTCAACATTAAAAGAAGCTATCGACTTTATCTATAAGTTATATAACAACGTAAATAACGTTGTTGGTGCAGTAATGATGGTAGAAAATACAATTGTATTTGGTAATCGTTATCGTTCAACTTATTCCGATATTGATTCTGAATTAACAAGAAGTGAACTATGTTTTAGAAATGGTGAATATACACAAGCATTAACAATTGCTATTGCAACAATTGAAAAGATTCATCCAGGAAACTATGAAAAGATGGTAAAGGAGAACGCTAGAGCAGCCGGTGAATAGAAGAGTATATTTTGACTATTCTAGTACAACAAATGTTCATCCAGACGTATTAAAGACTTATATTGATTTACTAAAAACTACATATGTGAATAGTGAATCTTTATATGATGAAGGAACACAAGTTTCAAGAAATCTAGAAAAAGCTAGAAGTGCTATCGCTTCTTTACTAAATGTTCATTATGACGAAATTATTTTTACAAGTGGTTCGAGTGAAGCAAATTCTGAAGCGATTAAAAGCGTTTCTTTTGCTATGCCTAAAAAGAAACATATTATTACATCTCAAATTGAACATTCTAGTATTTTAAATGCTTGTAAACAAATGGAAGATGTATTTGGTTATAGAGTTACTTATTTACCTGTAAATGAAAAAGGTGTAGTTTCAGTACAAGATTTAAAAGAAGCACTAGATGAAGATACAAGTGTAGTATCAATTATGTTAGTCAATAACGAAACAGGTACGATGAATCCAATTGATGAAATCAAAGAAATTGTGAAAAAGGAATCTTCTGCATTTATGCATGTAGATATGACACAAGCAATTGGTAAAGTACCTTGTAATTTTGAAAACATTGATTTAGCTTCTATGTCAGCTCATAAGATAGAGGGCTTAAAGGGAAGTGGTATCTTAGTGAAAAAGAAACATGTTCCTTTTGTACCTTTAATTAATGGTGGCGAACAAGAATATGGTTTGCGTGGTGGTACAAATAATGCATGTACGAATATGGTATTTGCAAAAACACTTCGTATTGCATTAGAAAATGAAGAAAAATATCATGACTATGTTCAAGATTTACATGATTATTTTATTTCTAAATTAAAACAAATAGATGGTGTAGAACTCAATCATCCTGAAGATAACTTATGTTGTATTGTGAATTTCTCTTATGAAGCAATACCGAGTGAAGTGATGCAAAACGCATTAAATCGAATGGGATTTTTGATTTCTGCAAGAAGTACATGTGAAAGTAAATCTAATAATCCAAGTTATGTATTAAAGGCTATGGGATATAGCGATAAACGTGCATCTAGTTGTATTCGTGTAAGTCTTTCTTATCATAATACAAAAGAAGATATTCAAGATTTTATTCATGCGTTAAAGGAGATTATCAGTCATTATGGTTAAATATGATACAGTCTTAATTCGTTATGGTGAATTAAGCACAAAAGGAAAAAATAGAAAAGATTTCATTAAGAAATTAGATAAAAACATTCGTAGAATGCTTAAAGATTATCCTAATCTATCTTTTAAGCGTACATATGATCGTATTTATATTAAATTAACTGATGAAAATCCTGAAGAAATTAAAGAAAAACTACAAAAAGTATTTGGTATTAGTTCATTCTCTTTTACAGAGAAAGTAAATAGTAATATGGATGACATTAAAGCAGCGTGTCTTCGTATTGCTAAAGATAATGAAGCAACGAAAAAGTCTTTTAAAGTCATTACAAGAAGACATGATAAAACATTCCCATTAAATAGTGATGGAATCAATCGTGCTGTTGCTTCAGAAATCTTACATAATACAAATTTAAAAGTGGATGTACATCATCCAGAATTAAGTATTCAAATTGAAGTACAACAAAATGATACATATATTACTTCTGAAAAGATACCAGGACTTGGCGGTTATCCTACAGGCATTAATGGTAAAGTATTATTAATGTTATCTGGTGGCATTGATTCACCAGTTGCAGCATTTGAAATCATGAAGAGAGGACTAGAAGTTGAAGCAATTCATTACGCTTCACCACCTTATACTTCTGAAAATGCAAAACAAAAAGTAATGGATTTAGCTAAGATCGTTAGTATCTATCAAGGTAAGATGAAAGTTCATGTCGTAAATTTCACAGAACTTCAATTACAGATTTATAAAGCTGCAGGAGATCCATATGCAATAACAATCATGCGTAGAATGATGTTTAGACTTGCTGAAGAAGTCGCAAACAAGGAAGGTTGTCTAGCTATAGGAACTGGTGAAAGTATTGGGCAAGTTGCTTCACAAACATTAGAAAGTATGAATTGTATTAATCGAGTTGTATCTCTTCCTGTAATTAGACCATTAGTATGTATGGATAAAACAGAAATTATTGATTTAGCAAAAAAGATTGGTACATATGAAACATCTATTCAACCATTTGAAGATTGCTGTACGATATTTGATCCAAAGAATCCTGTAACTAAGCCAACAACAAAGAAAGCAGAATATTATGAATCTTGTTTTGATTATCAAAAAGAGATTGATGAATGCTTAAAGACAATTGATACAAAAGTTGTTAGCTATGAAGATAATGAAGAAGAAAGTTTCTTATAGTAGGTGAAGATATGGGATTATTTAGAAAACATGATGGTTCAATCGCCAAAAGATTTGATGAAATATTTGCGGCTGGTGCAAAACAAGCAGAAAGTGAATTCTTAGATAGTTTAAATGAAATTGTAAAGATGATAGAAGTTGATTCTTCTTATTCTACAAATGAGAAACTAAAGATATATGAATTATTATCTTTAATGAATAACTCATCTGCTACAGATAGACCAAAAATCGCAAAGAAAATTAGAAAAGCTTTAAAATAAGTTACTTAGAAAGAAGGGTAAAATGGTTCTTAGAAACCTCAAAATATCCTTCTTTTTTTAATTTGTTTAATTCTGTAGATAAAGCAGAGCGATCAACATATAAATGATCCGCTAGTTCTTGTCTGTTATAAGGAATATCAAAAGTATTACTATGATGAATTGATGCTTCAGTAGATAAATAAGATAGTAATTTATTTCGAATTGTATTTTGAGAGATGTTCCAAATTTGTGCTTTTAAATCAATATTTTGTTTTGCTAATAAAGATAGTAAATTTCTAGCAATGACAGCGAAGTAAGGATTAGGATCTTTTAAAGAAAAGATATCTTTTGTTTGAAACCATAGAATAACACTAGGTTCTAAACATTTTGCATTTAAATCAGAAGTAATAGATGTATTAGATGAAAAACTCACCGCAAATAACTCACCTGGTTTTACTTCTTGAATAATACTATCTTCTTTCCAATAGTTTTCTCTTGTTAATACAACAGAGCCTTCAATTAAAATGGCAGCTCTTTTAATTCTTTTCCCTGCTTTAAATACATATTGATCTTTAGGATAACTTTTTAATTGCGAATCTAATAGTTCTAATACTTCATAATATTTATCTTCACAAATACCCTTAAATAAAGGCGTTTTAAATACTTTATCTATCTGTTTATACATATTAATTTTGTTGTAATTACAACATCTCCTGGTAAAGGATAACATAATGCTCGAAATATATAAATGAAAATTTTTTGAAGAAATTTTGAGGATTTTCGATTTTTTTGCGAATAACTATATTAGGAGGGCTTCATACATGAGTAATCTAATTAATACGGATAAAACATATCGAGAATGGATTAGTGAAGTATCAAAGAGGTTTAGGCAAAGCCAATTAAAGGCTGTAATAAAAGTAAATGAAGAAATGTTGCACTTTTATTGGACGATGGGAAGAGATATTGTCAAATTAAGTGATGAATCTAAATATGGTAGTCATTTTTATCAAGCGATTAGTAGTGATTTGAAAGATTTATTTCCTCATGTCAAATCGTTTTCTGTCACAAATCTAAAATATATGCGTTATTTTTATGAAATGTATCCAATGATAGAAAATCGTCAACAAGTTGCTGATGATTTAGAATTGAATTTGATTTTTCGTATTCCATGGGGACACCATATGTTCTTACTTGATAAATGTAAAGGCAATAGACAGAAAGCATTATTCTATGTAAAGAAAATAATAGAAAATAATTGGTCAAGAGCTGTATTGCAGAATCAATTTAGTTTAAATCTCTATGAAAGGGAAGGTAAAGCTATAACAAACTTCAAGAAAACTTTACCAACGATTCAGGGTGATCTTGCTCAAGCAATTACTAAAAATCCATATAATTTTGATTTTTTATCTATTCATGAATCTTACAATGAAAAAGAACTAAAAGATGGATTGTTAAATGATGTTTCACATTTTTTGCTAGAACTAGGTACTGGTTTTGCTTATATGGGTAGAGAGGTACGCATAATTATTGGTGAAAAAGAAAAATTTTTAGATCTTCTTTTTTATAATACGAAAGCACATTGCTATGTTGTTATAGAGGTGAAAGCTGGTGATTTTGATTCTTCAAATGTTGGGCAACTAGGAACTTATGTTGTTGCAGTTAATCATCAAATAAAATCAGAATATGATAATCCTACGGTAGGATTATTAGTTTGCCGGAGTCTCGATAAAGTAGAAGTTAAATATGCATTAGAATCGAGTAGTCAGCCGTTAAGTGTTTCTAACTATGAATTATCAAAACTTATTACTGAAAAATACAAAGGAAATATGCCATCTATCGAAGAAATAGAATCATTTTTAACGGATTGTAGTATTAAAAAATAATATTTTTTAGAAGAAATTTTGGGGATTTTCGATTTTTTTGCGAATACATATATTAGGAGGTTTAAATACAAATATGT
>CAVIQY010000020.1:0-30197 GCA_963645035.1 bacterium
TAGGTTGTTTTACTTCACAATAACTACCATGATAGAGAATTAGTCCATTTTTTAATTTAATCATGGATTTTTATCTCCTTTCTTTGTAGATATTCTTTGATATCTTCAAGTACAGTTCCATCACCATCACAATGAAAAATACCATAACAATTTTCGATATATTCAAGAACTTTTGCTTTCCTAAATAAATCTATAACTTCATCTAGTGTCATATGCCATTCTTCTGTAGCGAGTCTAATGATCCGTGTTTGCATAAAAGTAATTTCTTCTTTTTCACTCATTATTAATCCCTCCTAACAGAATGCTGAAATATGAATTAATTCTCTTTTTGTTGTTTCTTATTTTGATCCATTGCATCTTTAAATGTTTGGATAACTAGTCCTGTATCATAATGAACATCTAAATACTTAATATTGATAGATTTTGTACTTTCATATTTTTGTACTAGTGGCATTAATTCAGGAACACGAGAAATGAGTATATTTTGTACAAACATACCATTATCAGGATTCTTTTTATCGTAGGTCATATATACAGAACCTAGAGGAATATTAGTACAGTCTTTATTCATTTTCTCAATGATTGTGGCTGGATGAGGTTGCATATTTTCATCATAATAAGTTACTTCAAATTGCATTAATAAATATGTTCTAAAACCACTATCTCTAAAAGCAGATAAATACTTAGAACTTTTAATATTTGCAAGAACAACTTCACCTTTAAATACTTTCTTTTGAAGCATGATTTTATCAATATTATTCTCTAAGAACTTATAGATTAAAGTAATGACAATAGCGATTACAGCATAGATTGTTAATGCTTTAGACATGCTTGTAAATAAACTATGATTAAAAAGAATATAGGCAGCTCCACCTAGTAATACAATTGCCATAACTAGAGAGCCCCATGTTAAGTAACGATATAACTTAAGCTGCATGTTTCTTCTTACTCTCTTTCAATTCTTTTTTTCTTGCTTTAGCTAGAGAGATTTGTTCTTGTAAACAATCATATACAGGACGAGAAATAATGAAGTCATCACCACTATATAATTTCACTGTTACAGATCCTCTAGTAGGTAATACTTTTCTAAATTCATAGCCTTTAATATTACGATATAAGACTTTTCCATTTTCTCCTAAGAAACTTGAATCATCGTAATACATCACAAATCTTTGAGGTAAAGATACAAATTCTGTAATACACATTACAACTAGTAATATGCCAATCCAAACGTAATCTGGATCCATTGCAAACCCATAAACGACAATAATTACTGCTGTGATAGACATAATTGCTAAGAGAATTGTTGGTACTTTTAAGAAAGATGCCTTCTTACAATCCTTTGTATTTTGCTTGTATGCTTCTAATTGTTTGTTGTAATCGCGTACTTGTTTAGCTGTAAAAAGGCTGATTGCAATACTTGCTACAACACAAATGACAATTGTTAATTTATCCATATAAATAACTCCTTCTGTTTTCTTTGATTATTATAATATACCTGTTGCAAATTTAATCCTAAAGTTTATAGTTAAGTTAGAAATAAAAAGAAAAAATAATAGGAGGAAAAATCATGTACGAAGAATTTGAGTATATGCAAAAAGTGACTGAAGTTTTAAACAAAGACTATGAAGTAAATAAGGAAATTATTCCTGTTTTAGCAGAGAAATTTGCTGAAAATATTAAAACAGGACATGTTATTCATACTTTTGGTACAGGTCATTCTCATATGGTGGGTATAGAATTATTTGCTAGAGCTGGAGGACTAGGAAACGTTGATGCGATGCTTGATCCAGATACATTAACTGCTTTTGGTTCGCAAAGATCAGGTGCAATAGAAAAACTAAGTGGTTTAGCTGATATTATCTATGATCAATACAATATTCAAAAGGGCGACATTATGATTATTACTTCTAATTCTGGTAGAAATGCAGTTCCTATTGAAATGGCAATGAGATGTCAAAAAGAAGGAATTTATACGATTGCAGTAACAAATTTAGAACAATCGAAACTAACGACTTCTAGACATCCTAGTGGCAAGAGATTATTTGAATGTGTTGATGCAATACTAGACAATTGTTGTGCGGAAGGAGATTGTTCAATGACTATTGGTTTCATTAAAACAGGACCTACTTCTTCTATTTCTTCAATGTTTTTATTAAATACAATTGTAAGTGAAGCTATCAAATTATTAGATAAAGAAGGAATTAAAGCACCAGTTCTACAATCACAGAATGTAGATGGTTTTGATAATGATGCAATCTATAAAGCATATGAAGGAAAGGTAAAACATTTTTAATATGATTATACAAAGTACAAGAGTGTGGCTGAATGAATCATTTAAGAAAGCTGCGATTGAAATAGAAGATGGAAAAATTAAAGAAATCTATCCATATGGTACTAAAGAAGATGTAGTAGATTATGAGAATAAGCGTATCTTGCCTGGGTTAATTGATATCCATTGTCATGGCTATAAAGGAATGACATGTAATGAAGTAACTCGTAGTGGCATGAAGGAATGGGCATATGATTTATTAAAAGAAGGATGTACTTCTTTTGAAGCGACAACTTCTACTGCTGCGATGGAAGATTTAGATAAGTCATTTCCAATACTAGCAGATATGATGGATGAAGGAACAGGTGGAGCAGAGATTGTAGGAATCCATATTGAAGGACCATTAATCTCACCTGAATTTAGAGGAGCACAAGAATTAACACAACTTGTTAAACCAAGCATTGAAGTGATGCAAAAATGGCAAAAACTAGCTAGAGGAAAAATCAATGTCGTAGCGATAGCTCCAGAAATGGATGAAGGCCATCAAACAATTAAATGGTGTAAAGAAAATGGGATAAAGGTTGCTTTAGGACATACTGGAGCAAGTTATGAAGAATGCTTACAAGCTTCATTAGATGGTGCTAGTAGTTTTACCCATACTTATAATGGGATGAAGGGATTACATCATCGAGAACCAGGTGTAGTAGGTGCAGCTTTATCCTTAGATGATATGTATGCAGAACTTATTGGTGATGGGGTACATGTAAATTTTGTGCCAGCGAAAATCTTAGCTAGAGCAAAAGGAAAAGATAAATTAATCTTGATTACAGACTCTGTTCAAGTTAAAGGCTTACCAATGGGAATCTATGAAAAAGGATTAGCTAAAGTAGAAGTAAAAGCAGATGGTTGTGCATATTTACCTAATGGAAAATTAGCAGGAAGCTCAAATAAGCTAATTGATGAAGTAAGAAAGATGATTGAGATTGCTGGTGCAGATCCAGTTACTGTAATTAATGCGGCCACAAAGAATCCTGCAACATTCCTTGGTATACAAAATAAAAAAGGACAGTTGCGAAGAGGATATGACGCTGATATTATAGTGATAGACGATAACTATAACGTTAAGACAACAATAAAAGACAATAAAGTATATAATTGGGATTAATATTTTTGACTCTTTTATTGAGGTAAAAGAGGGAAAATATAATGAAAATAGGGTATAAAGAAATTTGTATTAATCCAGTAAAACCGGTTAAACAAGCTGGCTTTATTGAACAAGTAAACGATGTATTTACTTTTCATGATGATTTATACGCAAGAATTCTAGGTTTAGCAGATCATAAAAGAGAAATCTATTTATGTTCTTTAGATAATTTAGGTGTTTCTGAAGGATTACAGTTACAACAAGAACTAGTAGAAAAATATCGTAAATATACAGGTAAAGAAGCAGTCATTCAAATTAGCTGTACACATGATCATTTTGCAGGATATGCAGGAGATAAGAACTATTACAAACAATTATCTACACAATTATGGAATGCGATTAAGAACTTTGAATTCAAACAAACAAGACTATTTATTTCACATAAACATGAATTCTTTGATGAAGTAGGAAAAAGTAGAATATCGCATCATGAAGCTAAAAATATTTTCTTAGATTTATTTGAGATATTTGATAAAGAAAAAAGACTAGGAACGATAATTGTATATAATTGTCATCCAACGATTTTAAGTGGTAATACACCATATTTTTCTAGTGAATATCCAGGGTATATCATTAAAAGACTAAAAGAAATTTATCCTGGAGAATTCTTCACCTTCTTCCAAGGTGCTGCAGGAGATATTTCTACACGTTTTACAAGAACTTCGCAAGATTACTCGGCTGTTGAATTTTTAGGGAATAAACTCGTTCATGAAATTAATAAATTAAGTGGACAAAAAACATCAAAAACGGAAATCGAAAATATGACATATGAAAAGCATATTTTTGGAATGGAATTTGAGACAAAACCAATAAAATTATCAAATATACCTGATGATTTAACAGAACGTGAAAAAGAGACAATTAAAGTTGGACAAGAGATACGGAAAAAATATTTAGCTAGTAAAAAGAAGTTAGATACAGAGATTACGATATCGAAATTAACACTTGGTGGCTATAACTTGATCTTTAGTCCAAAAGAAACATTTAGCTCTTATATTGACGCGATAAATACAAAGAAATCGGTGCTAATTTGTTATACGAATGGCTATTCTCCATATATCGTAGATATCGGCTTTAAAGGCATTACTTACGAGTTATTTACAGATATAACAACTGAAGAAACTAAGATCAGAATGTATAAATTGTTAGAAGATTTAGGAAAGTGAAAAAATCATGAAAACTAATTTATTTCATGCATGAAGTATGCGTGCATGTTATAATACTTTTAAAGATGATAGTTGCTTTACAAAAAGCAAGATTTGTCAAATTGAACAGGGAGATTGAAAAATATAATTTGACATAGATGGTGAAAGCGCTATCATAAAAAGAAAGGGAGGTTCATATAATGAACACAGTATTATTAGCTATTTTACTTGGTCTGTGGAATGGTATTGGAATGCTAATTAATCTTTCTGGTATCAACATCCGTAACGCTTTATATAGCGGACTTGTTACAGGCCTACTCGTTGGAGATGTTACATTAGGTTTCCAAGTTGGTGCAACTTGCTTACTAATGAGCATCGGTTTCTACACTTATGGTGGTGCTACAGTTCCTGACTACATCACTGGTGCAATCTTTGGTGTTATCGCAGGTAAACAAGCTGGAAGTTATGAATATGGCTTAACGATGGCTACACTTCTTGGCTTATTGATGACACAAATGGATATCTTAGGACGTTCTACAACAACTGTTTTCCAACATGCTGCAGATAACGCATTAGCAGAAAACAATATTCCTAAGTTTGAAAGATGGACATTACTTGGTACATTACCTTGGGCATTAGCTCGTTTCATTCCAGTATTTGTTGGTGTATTACTAAGTGATAAGTTACAAGTATTAGCAGATTTCGCTAACCAAGTTACTTGGATTTCAAACGGATTGTCTATCGTTGGTAAAGCATTACCAGCTGTAGGATTTGCATTATTACTATCTTATATGGATATCAAGACATACTGGCCATTCATGGTAATCGGTTATGCTCTATATGCATATATGGGAGTTACAACAATTGGTCTAGCTATCATCGGTGTAGCTGCAGCAGCTCTATATCTATCTGCTAAGGGCCAAAAGCTAGTAGGAGGTAACTAAGTATGGCAAAGACAAATGTTAAATTAAGCGATGCCGCTAAGAAGAAAGCCATTACTCGTCATAACTGGGCATTACAATGGTGCTGGAACTATGAACGTATGCAAGCTGCAGGCTATGCATATTCAATGGTACCAGTAATCAATGAATTATATGATAACAACGAAGAACGTTGCCGTAACCTTGAAAGACACATGGTGTTCTATAACACAAACCCATGGACATCAGCATTAATCTTTGGTGCTGACTTAGCTCTTGAAGAAGATTATCAAGGTGAAGTTGGTGATAGCTTAAAGGTTGCGTTAATGGGTCCTTTAGCTGGTATTGGTGATACAATTTCAGCCGTTATCTTAACACCTATTTTCTCAATTATTACAGCTTCATTAGCACAAGAACAAAACTACTTATCTTTATTAACAGCAATTATTCCAAGTTTATTCACATTCGTTATTCGTTGGCCAATTGCTAACTATGCTTACAAGAAAGGTACAGCTATCATGTCAGATGTTGCTGGTGCTGGATCATTTGAAGCATTACAAGTTGGTGCTAGTATTTTAGGTCTAGTAGTTATTGGTGGATTTATTCCTTCAATTCTAAGTGGTCTAAAGATTAAAGATATCGAACGTTCATTCGTTAATAGTGAAACAGGCGAAACAGTATCTTCTCCATTACAAATTCAAAATGGTTTAGATGCGATTCTTCCTTACTTAATTCCAATTGCTTTAACAGCATTATGTTATTGGTTAATTAAGGTTAAGAAAGTTAGCCCAATGAAGACAATTTTCTTAGTCTTCATTCTTGCATTCCTTTGTGGTGCGCTAGGAATTATGTAAAAGATGATAGGTGTATTAGCAATAAGTCATGGTAAGATGGCTGAAGGCATGATTGACGCAGCTCACATGTTCTTTGGCGAAGATTTACCACAAGTCGAAGCATTATGCTTTATGTCAAGCGATAATCCAGAAGATTTCGATGAGAAATTAAAAGGAGCAATCGAAAAAGTAAATACTGGGGATGGTGTAATTGTCTTTGCGGATTTAATGGGAGGTACTCCTGCTAACCGTTCTGCATATTTGTTACAAGATGATGTACAAGTCATTACTGGAGCAAATATGACAATGATGCTAGAACTTCTTGGCACAAGATTAACAGAGGGAACGAAAGTTTCAAAAGAGTTAGTAAATCAATTAATTGAAACCGGGAAAACTGGTATAATTAGTTTAAATTTGTTAATGAACGGAGGAGAATAACATGATTGTCCATTTAAGAATCGATAACCGTTTGATTCACGGTCAGGTAGCAGTTACCTGGATGAGTCATATTGGAGCAAAAGAAATTATTGTTTGCAATGATAAGGTTGCGAAAGATCCAATTCAGCAGATGGCACTTCCACTTGCTGCACCTGGTAAAAAAGTATTAGTGCTAAGCGTTGCTGATACAATCAACTATGCAAAGGAACACGAAGCAGACACATTATTTGTTATCTGTAAGTTCCCATCTGATGCATTAGAAGTATTAAAGAGTGGTGTTGCTGTACAAACAGTTAACGTTGGAAATGCTGCTCCTATCGCTGGTACAAAGTATGTAATGGTATCTAAGTCAATTGCTGCTACTTCTGAAGATGCTGCAGTATATCGTGAAATTGCAGAATTAAATGGTGGTAAGCTAACAAGTCAACTTATTCCAACACTTGAATCTAGCGACTTCTTAGCAATGCTAAAGAATGCTGGTTTATAAGAATTAAATTAAAGTGGAGTGAAAGCTCCACTTTTTTAGAAAGATAATGGAGAAAAAGAATGGTTACTTTAGAAAGAAGTAAAAAATATATACAAAAGTGTGTAGAAGAAAATAAAATCCCTGGCGCAAGTTTTGCCTATGTAACAAAAGATGGCTTTATTACAGATTATGTTGGTTATAAACAAGTACAACCTAATAAAATACCATTAGAAGAAGGTACAATCTATGATATGGCTAGTTGTACAAAAGTGGTATGTACAACAACACTAATTCTAAAACTAATGGAAGAAGGTTATTTTAACCTAAAGACAAAAGTAAATACAATCTTACCTGATTTTCCTTTTGAAGAGATTACGGTAGAACATTTATTAACACATACTTCAGGAATGATTCCTGATGATAAAAATTATCGTAAATGTACAAGTAAAGAAGAAATGTATGCTTTTGTAAGATCATTACCTTTGGTATATAAAACAGGTACTGACTTACAATATTCTGACTTTGGTTATATTGCATTAGGTGAAATCATTGAACAATGTAAAGGCGATTTAGAAGGGTATGCGAAAGAAGTATTATTTACACCATTAGGCATGAAACATACAATGTTTAACGCAAAAGAAAAAGGATATCTAGATCAATGTGTTTCTGAAGAAATACAAGATGATCGTGGTGGTGTAATTGTTGGTGAAGCACATGATGGTAAAGCATTTAGAATGGGTGGTGTATCTGGTAATGCAGGATTATTTTCTACAGTAGAAGATATCTCTAAGTTTGTACAAATGCTATTAAATGATGGTGCTAATGTATTAAGCCCTGCAACAATTAAATTACTTCAAACTTATCGCACAGAAGGGATGAATACACGTAGAACACTTGGTTGGATAGCAGATGATCCTAGTGCTAGCGATGGTGATTACTACTCAAAAACTTGCTTATATCATACAGGATTTACAGGCACAAGTGTTTATGTAGACTTTGAAAGACAATGTGGAATTGTGCTATTAATTAACGCTGTTCATCCTAAACGTGGTAATCCATATACCCAAGAAATAAGAAACAATTTTCATAATATTGTATTAAGCGAATACAAATAAGATAAAACATTCTACATACGCTTAATTCATAGGAAAAAGCACCTGGATTTATGGTAAAATCTAGGTGCTTTTAAAGGTGACCTATATGAGAAAAATACTTAGTTTATTTATTGCAATGATGATTATACTTGTAACAAGTATAACGAATATAAATGTGATACAAGCAGAAGGCCCAGCAACTGAGGCAATCGCCTATATTTGGCAAAATGATACTGCTACAACGCCTATGTCTCTGTATAGCTTAGATACAGTTTTAGGTTATGCAAGAGATGGCTATACGATTTATATGAATAAGGATTGGGAAATTAGTTCTCCAATTAGTATTAAAAGTGGCGAAAAATTCGTTATTGAAATGAATGGTCATAAAATATCTCGTAATCTAAGTAAGAGTGTAGATAATGGAGAGATATTTAACTTAGCAAGTGGTGCAACATTATATCTAGAAGGAAAAGGTGATTCTAGAGTAACAACAGAAACAGATGTCACAAAAACAGAATTTACCTATCAAGGATACAATGAAACTGTTTATTCAAGTTCTACAGCAAAATGTACATTAAAAGTTACTTCTGGTGGTTTAGTTACAGGTGGATATAGTGATAAGACTGCTGGAGCAATATACATGAGTAGTGGCTCAAAGTTATATCTAACAAATGTCGCTGTTAATGGCAATTCGAGTGATAGCTCTAGTGCTAATGGTGCTCTTCGTTTAAGTGGTGATAATTGCTATGTAGAAATGGATAATGCACAAATTAGCCATAACTATGCTTATTCTGCTGGTGGTGCGATAAAAGTAGATGGTAGTAATTGTCATGTAATCATGAAGAATAATAGTTTAATTAGCTATAACAAAACAAGTGATAGTAATACGGATTTTCATGGCGGTGGAATTGCGGCTTTAGGAAATAATTTTACGCTTGATATGTATAGTAGCTCGATTGAATATAATAACTCCAAGAATGGAACTGGCGGTGCCCTTTACGTTTCTCAAAATGCCACAGTAACGATGCTAAATTCTAAGATGGATCATAATGTTGGTAATAATGGCGGTGGTGCAATCGCGGTCAAGGGAAAAATAACATTAAATGGAAATCATACTTCTTCTATCTCTTATAACGAGTCAAGATATGGTGGTGCTGTTGATTTAGAACAAGATAGTAAAAATTCAATTTTTAGAAACACTAATTTTATAGGAAATTATGCTAGCGTATCAGGTGGTGTTTTCTATTTGAATTCTAAGAATAACAGCATTGTTGATTGCGTCATGAAAAAGAATTCGGCTTGTGGTCATGGTGGTGCTGTATATGTTAACGAAGACTATAACGAAATAAGAGATTGTACAATCACGGATAACTGGAATGAGTATTTTGAAATGACAGGTCCAAGTTATGGCGGTGGTATATATGTATACTACAAATATGATATATACATGTATGGAAAGAATATCGTTGAAAATAATAAGAATACGAGTGGTGATTTTGATGATGTCTATTTAGATTCATTTTGGTTTCTCTATGATGCTTATATCAAAGGATCAGCTGATGAAGGATCTCATATAGGATTAAGAAGTAATTCTTCATCAAAGAATAAATTAGGCGTAGATGTCACAAATTATATTGAAGGTACATATTTCATGGATGATTCGTCAAACTTACATGTAGTGTATTATTCTAGTGATAAGACGTTATATCAAGAAAAAGGTGAAAGTACAAAATATAATTTAACGATAAATGGAACAGTAGTTGGTAAATATTATTCTGGGCAAAAAGCTACGATTTATGATAATAACGATGATTATGAAAGAGTATTCTTGAATTGGAAAAACTCAGATGATATTAGTATTCCTACTGAACAAAAGGAACAAAGGGCTTTTGATATTAACATGCCTAGTCATGATGTTAGTGTTAATGCTGAGTATTTAGAGAGATTAAAAACTATCACTTTAACTGTTCTTGGAGATATACCTACAGCTACTAGGGAATTACCTACATGGGTAAAGTATACGTATGGACCAGATGATACAAGTAGATGGACATCAGATATTGAATGGTTAGAAGTATCAAGTGAAACTACTACACCAACATCAGGAAATGCAAAATACAATACAACATATGAGTTGAAATTCCAACTTCCTCAAGATATTAGTAAGGGAATTTCTTTCTCAAATGAAATCAAGAAGGATTTGAATAATGTGACAATCAAGTTTTCTGATAGTGACACAGTGATTCACGCTTCTTCTATTACACTAAGCGGTGCTGGTACGCTTACGGTTATTTCAGAACCATTCACAACAGAAAAACGACTAATTACTGGTTTTAGAACAGATTCAATTACTGTTCAAGAAGGTACTCCACTAGATGATTTAATCAAAGCTCTTCCTGATACCGCAGTTGGATATGACGAAAAAGGATATGAAGAAAAACTAAGTGTAGATAAGCAAAGCATTAAAGAAGCGGATTTAACAGGTTTAATTTCCAATGGAAAAGTAATTTATCCTACAGATGGAAAAACAACGATTGTTTTACCAATTACTGCTTCAGCGGATTTAGATATTGCCAAATCTGCAAAATTCAAAGTAAAAGTAAATGTGACTGAACTTCCTACAATTAATAGTATTACAGAGGCATTTGTAACAGTTCGAGATGGTACATCTAGAGCGTATTTCTTAAATGAATTACCAGTATATGCTGAAATTATTGCGAGTGATGGTAGTATCAAATTCTTAAACGTAGATGCTAATTCGATAGGTGAACAATTAGATGCTCATCTTACTGATGAAAAGATTGATTATAGTAAAGGTTCTACTTTCGAACTGAATTTAGATGTTGTAACAGATGGAACAGTAAAAAATCCTTATACGAAAAAATTAAAAGTAAACGTTACGGTTAGTGAAAAAGATAAAGTTGAGTCGCCTTCAGTTAATCCAGCAAGTGGTGAATATAAAGATGAGCAACTTACAAAAGAAGGTAATTTAGATGTAATGCTTTCTTATGGTGATAGTGCACAAATTAAAGGTGATACGATTCATTACATTGTTGATCAAGGAACAGAACAAACTTGTTCATTAAGTGAAAGTACTACAAGTTGTACAGTTACTTTAGAAGGAACTGCAAAAGAAAAAGTTTCACATACATTAGAAGTATGGGCTAGTGGAACAGAAGAATACAATGATTCTACACATATTAAAAATACATATGTTTTAGATAATCGTATTACTGTAGAAGTTCCAACAGTAAATGTTGATTCAGGAACATATAATCAAGAAAAATTAATAGTAAAACCATCTGCTAGTAGTGGAGCTGAAATTTGGTACACACTTAATGACGGTGATCCAATACAATATGATTCATCTAGTGAAGGTATTATTCTAACAACAGAAGCGAATGTCCAAAAAATATATAGTTTGAATATATGGGCAGTAATAGATGGAGTATCCTCTGAAGTCGTACAGAGAGAATATATTCTAGATTATCATGTTGAACCAACTAAATATAATGTAACGATTAATTGTAGCGATACAGCTATTGTTCCAACAGGAGAAACAGCTTGGACTACTTCTGTAACACAAAGTTATGAAAAGGACACAAAAGTAACCATTTACGCTCCTGAAGAAGATGGTAGAGTATTTGAAAAATGGACAGATAAAGATGGAAATACGCTTTCTACAGATTTATGGTATACATACGATAAATTAGATGATAATAAGACGATTTATGCTGTATACAATCCTGTAATTACAGAGATTAACTTCTCTATTCCTTATCCTGTAGGTGGTGAAGCACTTGCGACAAAGGATCAAATTAAAGCTACAGCGACAGTTGCTGGAACATCTGGAAAAGATATCCGCAATTACTTTGATTTAGACAACTTATCTTGGTTACCAGAAGATACGACAGCAGATTATGAGACAAGATATACTTTAGCGTTACCGATTAATCATAATATTCAAAATGTGAAATATGTTTTAGCAGAGGATATTGTGGTAAAAGTAAATGAAAAGACTGAAGTAGTCGCAAATATAGATACAGCAAAATTAATTGCTTATTTAACATTCCCTACAACGGATATACATCAATATATTCTAAAAGAAGTAGAACCAGTACAAGATATAACAATGTCTTACGTAGATGCCTATAAACAACAAGTAGCTCAAGAGGAAGAACGTCAAACAGAAGATCCTAAAAATATATGGGAATTACCAAAAGAAACTAATCTAATTGTAGATGATGGTAGTAAATTAAGTTCTATTATTACATGGGATATTCCTGAATTTAATAAAGATTCTTGGACTGAACAAACGCTTGAGGTAGAAGGAACAGTAGCGATACCAAGTAATGTTACACAAGGTGAAGTAAGTAATAAAGTGAAGCTAATAATACATGTATTAGCGCCTGAGCAAGTTAGTACACCTACTTCTAGTGTTCCTACAGGAATATATAAAGATACGCAATTAGTCACATTAACTAGCGAGACTGAAGGGGCAAAACTGTACTATACAATTGATGGGACAGAGCCTACAAAAGATAGTTTACTTTATACAGGTTCATTTAAGGTAAAAGAGACAACGACAATAAAAGTATTCGCTGTTTATGATGGAATGATTGATAGTGAAGTATCTACATATACAATTACCATTGATCGTACTCCTGATCCTACACCTACACCAACTCCAACACCTACTGCTACACCAGAAGCGAAGAAGATTACGCCAAAGAAATCTAGCGGATGGGACGATGGTGGACCATTCACAACAGATACTTGTGGTAATGTATATGATCGTTGGGGTAACAAGATTTATGAAGCTAAAGGATGTAATGTAGGTGGATATAACTTAGTTCCTACAGACACAAAAGAATAAACAAAAAAAGACTCGATGAGCTATTCACTCAAAGAGTCTTTTTACATGAGTTATTTAATTTGAGCAACACCTTTACAGTATGTTTGATTTACAGAATAATCATCATTTAATACAACGATATCGGCATCTTTACCTACTGTTAATGAACCTTTACGATCATCTATACCTAAGCATTTAGCAGGGTTAATTGTACAAGCATTAATCGCGTAATTGAATGGTACTAATGCTTTTTCAACTAAGATTCTTAAACCATTATTGATATTTAATGTAGAACCAGCTAGACCACCTGTAGCGCATACATGAGCTGTACCATTAGGATAGATTTCTGTTTCGTTACCACCAAATACAAACTTGAATCCTGAAGGCATTCCTTTAGCCATTAAAGCATCAGAAATCATAATTGCATAGTCAGGACCTTTAGACATAAAGTAGTTGTTTAAAGCAGCGTATGTTGAGTGATAGCCATCACAAATGACTTCTCCATACATTGTTCTAATACGATATGCAGCACCTACCATACCATTAGCACGGTGATTGAATGGACTCATACCGTTATATACGTGAGTCATAGACTTAGCTCCATGAGCATATGCTTGTACTACTTCATCATATGTAGCACCAGAATGTCCTACAGAAACAACTACACCATGTTCTGCGCAATATCTAGTTAATGCAAAGTCATCGTCATGTTCACATGCCATTGTGATGTATTTGATATGACCTCTAGCAGCTTCTTGGTATTTCTTAAATTGTTCAACACTTGGTTTAACAATATATTGTTCAGGTTGAGCACCTTTGTATTTCATATCTAAGAATGGACCTTCAAAGTGAATACCTAAGATTTCAGCACCACTATATCCTTCTTCCATAACGTTAGCGACATTCTTTACTGCATTTGTTAATACTTCTTCAGATTGAGTAATTGTTGTGGCTAAGAAAGCTGTAACACCTTCATTAACGATACCTTCACTCCACTTTCTTAATCCTTCTGGATAAGCATCATTTGTATCAAAATTATAAGCACCATGACAATGGATATCGATAAAGCCAGGAACGATTCTTAACTCACCATAATCCTTATCTACTTCTTTTGCCCCATAAGGATAAATCTCTTTGATTTTACCGTCTTCTACTTCAATTTGTGCTGGATAAAACTGGTCAGCAATCCATACTTGTTTACTTTGAATAATCATTTGTAAAACTCCTTTTCCTTAAGTTTATTATAGGCTTAATTTAAGCGTTCGTTTTATCAATTTCATTTTTCAATTTGCATATTTTAGTAGTTTATTTGAGTAATACAAATGATTTTCTATAATTAGATTGAGGTGATATGAAATGAAGAATGCATTACAGAAATTAGTTACGATTCAAAAGTCAGGTAAAGCAGTAGGTATCTATTCTGCTTGCTCAGCAAATCCATTTGTTATTGAAGCTGTATTGAAAAAAGGTAAAGAAGATAATAGTTGTGTACTAATTGAATCCACAGCGAACCAGTGTGATCAATTCGGTGGTTACACAGGAATGAAACCTGTTGATTTCAAGAACTTTGTACATTCTATTGCGGACAAGATTGGCTTTGATAAGAGTAAATTATTCCTTGGTGGCGACCACTTAGGACCTCTAACATGGACTAGCTTAAATGAAGCAGAAGCCATGAAAAATTCAGAAGTATTAATTCATGATTATGTTAGTGCAGGATTTACTAAAATCCATGTGGATACTTCTATGAAAGTAAACGATGATGATCCTAATACAAGATTATCTGATGAAGTCATTGCTAGACGTGGGGTACATCTAGTTAAAGTAGCAGAAAATGCATATCAAGAATTATTAAAAGAAAATCCTGATGCAGTAGAACCTATTTATATTGTTGGCTCTGAAGTGCCTATTCCAGGTGGTTCACAAGCAGCTGTAGATGAAGGCGTACAAGTCACAAAAGTAGAAGACTTTATGGCTACGATGCAAACATTTAAAGATAAATTTAAAGCCGAAGGAATTGAAGATGTTTGGGAGAGAGTGTTAGGAATTGTTGTTCAACCAGGGGTTGAAGAAAAAGATGCAGGATGTACAGAATATAATCGTGAAAAAGCAAAAGAACTTTCTGCAGCAATCAAAGAAGTACCAGATTTAGTATTTGAAGGTCATTCTACAGACTATCAAACAAAGATTAAATTAAGAGAAATGGTAGAAGATGGTGTAGCAATCTTAAAAGTAGGTCCAGGCTTAACATTTGCGGCTAGAGAAGGTCTATATGCATTATCTTTCATTGAAGATGAAGTAGCTAAAGTAAAAGGCTTTGAACCATCTAACTTTAGAGAAGTATTAGATCAAGAAATGCTTCAGAATGATTCACATTGGAAGAAACATTATCATGGAACTCCAGAAGAAATTGCATTAAAACGTAAATATTCATTCTCTGATCGTTCTAGATACTATTACGCAACAGAAAGTGTTGGTAAAGCTATTGATACAATGCTAGATCATTTAAAAGATGGATGCCCATTAAATCTATTATCACAATTTATGCCAATCCAATATACAAAGGTTAGAGAAGGAACATTAAAGAATGATCCTAAAGAATTAGTATTAGATAGAATTGGTAATACAATTGACGAATACTTATACGCAACGCATCAAAAAGATTTATTCTAATAAAAAATACCGAAGTTTAGGCTTCGGTATTTTCATGCGCTTTATCGTATTCAGCTAGATGCTCTTGAGATAGTTTTTCATACTTAAGAGCATTTTCTTTATCTCCTTTATTCTTATACATTAAGGAAATAAGGAATTCATTGACACCTCGATTGCTTGGTTCAATATCTTCTAATTCTTCTAACATTTCATCTAGATATTTATATCCCTTTGTTACATAAATATCGTAAGACTTACTAATTTCATTTACTAGACGGTCATTTTTAAGCGTTTGAATCTTTTCGTACCATACAGTACATTTCTTATAACTCTTTGTGGATAAATAATAGTTATAAGCTTGTGTATAGATTTTTTCTTTATCCTTTTCAGATAATCTAGCACGAGTTAAACGGTCTAGTATTTTATCGATATCATTAGGATCATTTCTTAACATTGCTTCATTTAATCTTAATGAATCACGATACATAGCAGGGAATAAGAATGTTGTTAGCTTATCCTCTAATATCGCTTCAAAAGCTTTATGGTCATTTGATTGAATGACATCAATAATCTTTTGTGCTTGTTTCTTTTTTAGAATAGAAATAATAAATGCGATAACTAATGCTAGTACAACAACAATTCCAATAACAGTATATTTCATAATTTAGTCCTTTGCTTAGATATAAGAGAAGAGTGTGTGAAGGTTCACACACTCTTTAATTTTAACGGAAAGAAAGCAATTTTTAAAATTTTTCTTATGCGTGCCAAGGAACTGGTACTAGAGAAGTATAAGAACCACCCCAGATACCGAAGATACATCCAACGATACCTAATACTAATAGTAAGCCGATGCACTTTGTTGCTGTCCAACCCTTTTTCTTGATTAAGAAATAGCACATTAATGTTAATAGTAATGGTACTAATGCAGGTAGGATACCGTCTAATAAGCTTTGGATATCGATTGTAGCTTCACCATTAGGAATAACGATACCTAATGTTGTAGCGCCATAGTTACATGTTAAGGCACCTACTACGAATACACCTAACATACTAGCAGCATGTGTGAATTCTGTAGCGTGAGCTGTTAATGTTGTAACAGCAGTTGTACCTAAGTTGTAAGACCAGTTCATTAACCAAATACGTAGACCCATTTGGCAACCAAATAGGATAACGAAGTATAGGATAGGTCCTAATAAGCTTCCGTTAATTGCTAAGTTAGCAGTAATACCAGCTGTAATAGGAACTAGTGTGAACCAGAATAATGCGTCACCAATACCACCTAATGGACCTGCACAAGCAGTTCTAACGGCACGAATTGTATTGATATCAGCTTTGTTTTGTTCAAGTGATAATACGATACCACAAACAAGAGTTACGAAGAATGGGTGAGTGTTGAAGAATTCAAGGTTGTGACCCATTGATGCAGCTAAATCTTCTTTGTTTGTATGAATTTTTTCTAGACCAGGAAGGATTGTCCATTCCCATCCAGCAGCCTGCATTCTTTCATAGTTGAATGAAGCTTGTAACATACAAGATCTCCAAGCAATCTTTCTAAGTGTAGCCTTATCTAGGGCTGCAGCAGGTGTAGTGTCTCTATAACTAGTTACATTAGATGCCATCTGATGAACCTCCACTTTCTCCTAATTTAATATTTGTATTGTAATCATACATAGCAATTGCAATACCGATGAATGCTACTAATACTAGAGTTGCTCCAGAAGTAGCAGCTACATTTCCGAATAAAGCAGCTGCAGCGAATCCAGCGAAGTACATACCCCACATATCGTTTGCAAGCATAATCTTTAATAGAACTGCGAATCCGACGTATCTCATCATACCACCAGCAGCTGAGAAACCACCCATTAGCCAGCTAGCATTGTCAGATAATTGTTGTAATGGTTCAGATAATGCAACACCACCAACATAAGCTAGGATAGCGATAACTGCAAATAAACCACCAAGTAAGCAACAAGAGATTACGTTAACCTTAGTAATACCAGCTGGGTTAGCTTCTTCAGCTGCTTTATCAGCAGTAGCCATGAAACCTGACATAGCTGTGAATACTAATGTAACGATGTATTGACCAAATAATGAGAAGATAACAGCTGTACCTAATGCTGTATCTACGTCCATGCCTGCTTTACAAGCGAAGATCATAGCAACAACAGCACCAACTACTGAGTTAGGAGGCTGAGCACCACCGACTGGCATGTTACCAATCATCATAAGTTCGTAAGTACCACCAATAGCTAGACCAACTTTAACATCGCCTAAGATAAGACCGATGATAGGGCAAGCAACCATTGGACGGTAAATAACTTCAGTTAATGAATATTGGTCGATTGCAAAGATAAATGTTGCAACAGCCAATAAAATAATTTGAACTACTTCCATGTTTGTTTTCCTTTCAAATATTATTGGAATAATTTGTTAATGTCTTCTTTTGCAATTGAAGGAGTTCTTTGAATATATAATTCAACTCCTAATTCTTGAAGACGTCTAAATGCTGCGACATCAGCATCATCTACTGCAACAGAAGTAGCGACTTGACGTTTTCCTTCTGCCATATGCATGTTACCGATGTTTACAGATTTGATAGGTACGCCACCTTCGACTAGCTTCAATACATCTTGTGGTGTTTCACAGATGATCGCAATGTGTTGCGATGGAGAAGCTTTGCCAATGATGGCACAAGTTTTTTCTAGAGAGAAAAATCTTGTTTGCGCTTGAGCTGGGCAAGCCATTTTCATGAGGCCTTGACGCATAGCATCTTTTGATACAGCATCGTTAGCCACAAGTAGTAAGTTTGCACCTACTGTGCTTGTCCATTGTGTGGCAACCTGTCCATGGATCAGACGGTTGTCAATTCTTGTTAAAACAATGTTTGGCATAAAGTATACCCTTCTTTCTTTCCGGGGGAATCTAATTCCTCCCCAACGCTTACATTTTATCTTGAAATCGTTTACATATCTTGTTAGTTTTTAGTGGTCTAGTTATAGTTTTTAACATCTTTTCACATAATTTTGTCAAAAATAACCGTTTTCCCCAAAAAATTCACACAATTTTTAACTTTTTTAACAAATAAATAAGCGTCGTTTAACCATTTGGTTAAAAAAAGTATACAATAAATGTATGGCAATATTCAAGAAAACAACAAATATCGAATTTCAACAATATGGGGAAATTTTTACAGAAACGACATTTAGAAATGATTATGATGAAGGTAGATTCTATCTAACGGTTACAGATAAAGAAACAAATTTCTTATATAAGACAACTACAGATTTGTTCTTCCGTTTTAAAGATGGAATTTGTGTTATTGCAATAACAGAAGATTTAAATACACCACCAGAATTATTTGTCATTCATCGTGTATGTAGAATTAATAAAGGACTATACTATAACTTCTTAACAATTTCAGATGAAACAGTTCTAGAAATAGCTGGGAAATATGGTGGTCATAAATATGAATTAGAAAAGCCTGTAAAAGTAAGAAATCTTCAATCTAAATTACATGTGAAAGAAATACTAGGAGATTATTACTTAGTACGTGCACCTAAATATAGATTTCCTGGAGAAATACATAATTTTTGGGAATTAACCTATGTAGATGATGGAACATTATTAACGAATATTGAAGGAGAAGAATATAGTGTTAAAGCACAAGAATTAATCTTTTATGCCCCAAGACAAAAACATGATCAAAGAACAGACTGTGCTTGTTCCTATTTGACCGTTATCTTTGATATGGATATTGATGAAGAAAAAGCGGAAGAGCTTAAAAATAGAGTGTTTAAAGTAGGACAAAAAGAAGCGGAAATCTTGATGTATTTCAATAAAGCAGGAAATAAAGATAGTGAATATATGGGAGATGTTCTTACTTCTTCTATTCAAACATTCATTGTGGCTTTACTTGCAAATAGAAAAGAATCATCAGTACAACCAATGAATACCAAGATGCAACAAAAGTATGACAATGAATTACTAGATGAAATTGCTTTATATATTCAAGAAAATATTTATTCTGATATTAATGTAGAAGATATATGTGTACATTTCTCTTTGTCTAGATCTTCCATACAAACATTATTTATGAAGAACTTAAATGTTTCTCCTAAACAATATATATCTGACTTAAAGTTTTCTAAGGCAAAATACATGATTAAGGAATCTGCTTATTCTATATCAGAAATTGCGAGAATTTGTGGCTTCTCTTCTATTCATTATTTCTCAAGAGTATTTAAAGAAAAGTATGGTGTTACACCTACTTCTTATGCTAAATCCATTGGCGAATAAAAAAAACAAGGTTTGTGATCAAACCTTGTTTTTATGATGTACTTTTAGATGCCTTCTTCGTCTTCGGAAGGTTCATTGTCTACTGCAGGCATTTCAAATTGAACAACGCCATCTTTACCAGTAGTTAGAGCACAAGATACTAATGTATCTAAGTCGTCAATCATTGTTCTAGCCATAGCAATTTCACATAGCATAGCTAAGTTTGTTCCTGCTAAAACTTTGACATTTTCTTTTCCACTAGTAACGAGTACTGCAGTTTTAAATGGAGAACCACCTGCTAAATCTGAGAAAACGATAATGCCATCGCAATCACTTAGTGTTTCTACAGCAGCTTTTAAATCATTTTCTAATTTAGTTGTTCCTTCACCATCGAAATCAACAGCGACATAATGTTCTTGTGGGCCAGCAATTAAATCAATTGAACTTGTTAGTCCAGTCGCAAAATGACCGTGACCTGTAACGATTAAACCTATCATTTATCTTCTCCTACTTTGTATATGGGTAAATATTTACACCCTTAACAACTCTATTTACTTTTCCTGATGGACATGGTGTATCAGGACGAACACCTGTCTTTAAGGATTTATATACAGCGATAACTTGAGCAACGTTAACATATTCTAGACCTAAGAATACATTGTTGTATTTATTTTGGTTATTAAATGTAATGTAGTAGTCACCTAAGTCTTTAACACTTGGATCATCATAACCACTTACAACAAGAATCTTATTGCCACTTCTTTCAGGAGCCATTTCTTTAACAATATCAATATCATATTGTCTTGTATAAGGATCATCAGATAGATATACAACTTGTAATGAACCTGGGCATACTACAGATTTAGGACCATGTCTGAATCCCATAGTTGTATCAAATGTAGTCATAATTTGACCTGCTGTTAATTCGCAAATCTTTAGTGCTGATTCTTGTGATACACCTTTTAAGCAGTTTGAACCAAGATATACGATTCTAGAGAAATCAAATTCATCTACGATTTGTTTCGCTGTAGCGTATCCTGTTTCATGGAACTTAGCAGTATTAGCACTAATTTCTTTAACAGTAGCTTCAATTTCATCTAAATGATCTGTTAAGAAACATAGAACTGTAGCTAAATACATATTTGAATAAGATGATGTCATAGCGAATGATTGATCATGTGTTTCAGGAGTTAGATTGATTGCATAGCAATTGTCTTTTCCTACAGCATATTTTGATAATGCACCATCATGATTACATGTAACAAATAAATGATGGATATTTTCGCATACTACATTCGCAGCTTCTACTGCCGCAACAGATTCAGGAGAGTTACCACTTCTACCAAATGAAATTAATAATGTAGGTTTTGTTCTAGAAATATAATCTTCAGGACAAGCTACGATATCTGTTGTACCATATGACTTTACTTTGAAATGATTTAATGGTGATAAGTAAGGGAAAATAGAATTACCAACGAATTCACTTGTTCCTGCACCAGTTAAGATAATGTCATAATCATCATTACTTGTAACTTTTGAAATTAATGCTTTAATTGCATCTTTTTCAGCTTTTACTTGGTTTAATGTTTTTAACCAAGTTTCAGGTTGTTGGAAAATTTCTTTTGATGTCCAATAACCACCAACTTCCTTCCATTGTTCTTCAGTTTTGTCGAATACCATAAAAACACCTTCCTTTTTATCTCGACATCATTTTAGCAATTTATTTTATGTTTTAAATCCTTAAAATAAAAAGTACAAACTTAATCACAAATACTACAACTAAGAGTGTAGAAAAGTAGGTTTTTGTACAAAAAATAGATATAATACTTGTATAAGAAACGTCATTTAGACAAATAATATGGAGGTAAAGATGACAACAATTTGTTTTGAACAAGATCTAAGTGGCTTCCAAAATATCATTTTGCTTTATCGTGATGAACAAGAAAATGTTTATATTGGAAACACATCATTCTATGGAGGAAAGGTACCTGAAAGACAATACTTAAGTTTATTGTATAAAGATGCTCTACCTAAAGATAGAGACATCATTTCAGGATGGAATTATCTAGATGATAATTCACCAAATATCTATATTTCTTATAGTTCTGAGATGACTACAGCAGTAGAAGATTTTATGTATTCTCATGGATTAGAAAGAAATTGGAGAACGATTACGTATACATTAATTGAAAATTATGTAGATATATCTAAAGCAATTAAAGATGATCCAATTAAAGTAGGCGAAGTAAAAGCTTACGCGATGAGAAAAATCTAAAAGAAAGCACAGCTTAGGCTGTGCTTTAGTCGTCTATATAGGGATTTTCTAATCCTTTAGATTCATAGATATGTCCCATGAGTTTTTCAAATAATACTTTACAAAGTGCAGCTACTGGTACAGCAAATAACATGCCAAGTAAACCAAATGCGGCTTGTCCGATAATTAATGAGATAACCACTAACATTGGATGTACATCTACATTATTACCAAGTAGTTTAGGATTAATGATATTCCCATCAATTGTTTGTACAACAAATAAGGCAATATAGGCAATAATCATGGTTTTAAAATCACCTGAAACTAATGTAACGATAATGGTAGAACCATACGCAATAAATGGTCCTACATAAGGAATTAAGTTACCAAAACCAGCTAAAGCTCCAATGATAAATGCATATTTAACGCCAACAATCGATAACGTTACACTAATCACAATAAACATCACAAAGGCATCAATCATTTGACCACGGATATATCCAGAGAATACACGGTCAGCTTCTTTTGTGATAAAGGCCCAAGCATCTCTAATCTTTTTAGAGAAAACAACATTTGCGAATTTATCCCAATACGAATGAATGCGTTCTCCATCATTTAAGAAATAGATAGAGAAGATAATCGTAAATAAGAAGTTTGTAATAAATGAAGATATGTTTTGCGCACTCACTACTAAGTTATTTCCTACTCCAGCAATACTACTAGCTAACATATTTCCAATCTTAGTGACATATTCTTGTAATGCTTGAGAGTCAATATTTAGGGAGTTTAGACTATTTAATAAAGCATTATAGAAAGATTGTAAGGATTGAGATACGTAATTCACTAATTGAATTAAAGAGTCCGCATCAGCTACCTTTATTTCATTTGTTAAAGAAGAAATGAGTAAGCTTAAACCAATAATTAATAGGATAACAATAATCACTAAAGTAATTGTTACAGCTAAAGATCTAGGTTTCTTATTCTTCTTTTGAAAGAAAGGAATCTTGGCTAGCTTCGCTTCTATTTTATCTACTGCTGGTTGTAATAAATACGCCAGCATGAATCCCCAGAAGACAGGAGTAAGTAATGTAAGTATCCAATCTAACCAATTACCGATAGCTCCAAGAACGTTACCTAAATTTAAAGATAGTCGGAATAATATAAAAATAGCTGCAGTTGTACCAATAACATATAGAGATATTTTTGTATATTTTGGATCGAGTTTATTTTTTATGTTCATTTTTTTACCTCATCACACGTAAAATATCATATCATTATGGAATAAAAAGGTACAAATACAGTGGTGAAGATATGTTTAATTTAAATGAAATATTTTATCAAGATTCTTATTTGAAAGAATATGACACAAAGGTAGTTCGTTGCGAAGAAGAAAAAGGTTTATATAAAGTAGTATTAGAAGAAACGATTTTCTATCCTGAAGGTGGCGGACAATCATGCGATTTAGGAAAAATGGGAAATGCGAATATTGTTCAAGTTAAAAGAGAAAAGGATGAAATTGTACATTATGTAGATACTGCTTTAGAAAACGAGCAAAATGTACATTTAACATTAGATTGGGCTAGAAGATATGACCATATGCAAAACCATACAGGAGAGCATATTCTTTCAGGAATCATTCAAAAGTTATATGGATATGAAAATGTTGGTTTCCATATGGATGAAGAAAAGATACAAGCAGATTATGATGGTGTTTTAACGGCAGAAAATATTGAAGAGATTGAATCTAAAATTAATGAAGTGATTCATCAAAATATACCTGTAGTAGAAACTTATCCTAGTAATGAAGAACTCGTAAATTTAGAATATCGTTCTAAGAAAGAATTAACAGGGAAAGTTAGAATTATCTCTATGGATGGAGTAGATATTTGTGCATGTTGTGGAACACATGTAAAAAGTACTGCAGAAGTAAATTTAATCAAAATCTTGAGTTTTGAAAAACATAAAACAGGCACAAGAATAGAAATGAAATGTGGTGTACGTGCATTTCAAGACTATAAGATGAAACATAATCAAAATACGGAATTATTCCAATTATTTTCTAGTAAACCAGATGGTGTCGCTAGTGCAGTGAAAAAACAAAATGAAGAATATAGAGCTTTACAAAAACAATTTGTAGATTTAGCGAATATCTATTTAAGTCAAAGAGTTGATTCTTTTGAAAGTACGGATTTTATCATAGATATCTTGGATTTACCAATTACCGTACAAAGTTTAAGAGAATATGTAAATGCACTAACATCTAAAGCTAGTGTAGTATGTGTTTTAACAAAGAAAGAAGATCGTTATTTCTATTTACTTGCAAGTCAAAATGAAAATGTGAGTGCGATAAGTAAAAAGATGAATCAAGTATTTAATGGTAAAGGTGGTGGAAAAGATCACTTTGCACAAGGTTCTATCATTGGTAAAGAAGATGAATTAGAACAAGGTATTTCTACAATCATTCGTGAAAGAGAAGGTGTTTAATGAATTTAGATTATTACGCAATATTTTCTTATTTTGTAATCTATTCCTTTGTTGGTTGGGTGGTAGAAGTAATTTATCAAGCACTAAAAAAAGGAAAGATTATTAATAGAGGATTTTTAAATGGTCCTGTATGTCCAATCTATGGATTTGGTATGGTAGCGGTATTGTTATTTTTTGACTATATCGATATTGGTGAATTACAAGAAGCGAGTGGCGCCTTCTTATTTGCGATAGGTGTTATATTTTCTACAGCGATTGAATTATTTGGCGGTTGGGCATTAGATAAGTTATTCCAGACAAAATGGTGGGATTATAGTAAAGAAAAATTCAATTTACATGGCTATATTTGTGTGAAGTTCTCCATTATTTGGGGAATAGGTGTTGTGTTTATCATGCATGTGATTCACCCTCTTGTACAAAAATTTTCCGTAAATCTTATTCCAAGTAAGATTGGTTGGTGGATACTTGCCATTTTATATATCATCTATTTTATTGATTTAGTTGTGACAGTTACAGAAATTATTGGCTTAAATAAACAGATTAAACAACTAGAAGATACGAAAGCTTCATTAAGAGTCGTCAGTGATGCGATTAGTACAAGAGTTGGTAGTAGTGCGATTCGTACAAGTCAAAAGATAGAAGAATCTCAAGTTCAAGGAGAACTAGCAAGAGAAAAAGTCAAAGACGATTTACTAGCGAAGAAAGAATATTACGAAAAGACAATTCAAGCGACAAGAGAGAATATCGCTACACGTAAAAAAGCAGTTGTTCGTTTAATGCAAGCATTCCCAGAACTCGATATGCATGAATATCAAAGTGGTAAAGAAGAATTACAAAAAGTACTTGATTTGATGAAAGAAACTCAGAAATGAAAAAGATAGTTATTGGAATATTAGCACACGTTGATGCAGGAAAAACAACCTGTATTGAAGGAATGCTATATACAGCTGGAAAACTAAAGAAGCTAGGGCGCGTAGATCATCGCGATGCATTTTTAGATTATGATGAAGAAGAAAGAAATCATGGCATCACAATCTACGCGAAGGAAGCGAATTTTACGTGGAATGATACCGAGATATATGTCATTGATACACCAGGGCATGTAGATTTTTCTAGTGAAATGGAAAGAAGCTTGCAAGCGTTAGATTTAGCTGTCATTTTAATTAGTGGTCAAGATGGCGTACAGAGTCATTCGGAAACGATTTGGAAATGCTTAGAACATTATCATATTCCTACAATTATCTTTGTGAATAAAATGGATATTTCTTATCATACAAAAGATGAGTTAATGGATAACTTAACCAAACATTTATCTAGTCACATTGTTTGTTTTGATGATGAGGACTATGAAGAAAAGATTGCGATGTGTTCGGACTTATTACTAGATGAATATTTAGAAACAAATACAATCACAAAAGAACATATACAAGAAGCAGTATTTGAAAGAAAAGTATTTCCATGCGTATTTGGATCAGCTTTAAAACTAGAGGGAATCTCTAAGTTATTAGATACGATATGTGATACTTCATTAGATAAAGAATATGGTCATGAATTTGGGGCCATTGTCTATAAAGTAAGTGATGCACAGGATGGGACAAGATTAACGCATATTAAGATGACGGGTGGTTCTTTAAAAGTTAAAGATAAGATAAATGAAGAAAAAGTAGATCAAATACGTATCTATAATGGAACATCATTTGAACTAAGAAATGAAGTATTTGCAGGAGATATTTGTACATTAAAAGGACTATCTACTTTTGAAGTAGGACAAGGAATGGGAATCGAAAAAGATCATGAAAAACCATTATTGAATCCTGTAATGGACTATGAACTTGTTTATCCAAAAGATGCTAATATTTTAGAATTATCTGAAACATGTAAGAAATTAGCAGAACAAGATCCCGCATTACAATTATCCGTAGATTCTTTAACAAAGAAAATTCATGTTCGTATTATGGGCGAAATGCAGATGGAAATCTTACAGAAAAGAATAGAACAAGCTTGTGGGATATATGTGACATTTGCAGAAGGTAGAATTGTCTATAAAGAAACTATCGCAAAAGAAGTAATTGGTAGAGGTCACTTTGAGCCATTAAGACATTACGCGGAAGTACATGTTTGTTTAACACCAGGAGAACATAATAGTGGCATTGTCATAGAAAATTCATGTTCTAGAGATTCCTTATCACCAAATTGGTTAAGAATGATTTTGACTGCTTTACAAACCACAAAGCATCGTGGTGTCTTAACAGGATCCTTGTTGACAGATGTAAAGATTACTGTGATTGCAGGTAAAGGAAATTTAAAACATACCGAAAGTGGTGATTTCCGTGAAGCGAGTAAGCGTGCCGTTCGCCAAGGTCTAATGAAAACAGAAAATGTTTTACTAGAGCCATATTATTTCTTTAATCTAGAAGTACCTAGAGAGTATATGAGTAGAGCATTATTTGATTTAGAAAAAAGAGAATGTACTACAGATATACTCGATGAAGGAAAAGATACGGTTGTGATAAGTGGTAAAGGACCAGTTCGCTTACTCATGAATTATCAAAATGAAGTAATTGCTTATACAAAAGGTAGAGGAAAGTTTTCTTATCAAAAAACAGAATATTTCCCTAGTGCTTCACAAGATAAATTAGTAGACGAAATCGGTTATGATCCAGATAGTGATTTAAGAAATCCTTCAGGATCTGTATTTTGTGAACATGGTTCAGGATTCTTCGTACCTTGGTCACAAAGTGATGAACGCATGCATATCGAAATCAAGGAAAATAAAAATCCTGAACGATATATAAGTGAAAAGATTAAAGTCGAAGAAAAAGACTTAAAGAATATATTGGAATCTGCTGGTGGAAAAAATAAAAATACAAATAAACAACCACCAAAGAAAAAAGAAGAAGAGAAGATTGAAAAGAAGAAGCTAGAACCGATTAAACCACAATGTTTAATTATTGATGGGTACAATATGATCTTTTCCTGGGATGAGTTAAATGAAATTTCTAAAACAGATATTACAACTGCTAGAGAAAAACTAATTGATAAAATTTATAGTTATCAAGCGTATATCAATACAAAAGTGATCTTAGTATTTGATGGTTATAAAGTAAAAGATAATCCTGGTAGTACATTCCAAAAAGGAAAGAATATGACAGTTGTGTATACAAGAAGTGGTCAATCAGCAGATAGTTATATTGAAAAAGCATCGAATGATTTGAAAAAAGATTATACGATTAGTGTTGCGACAAGCGATAACTTAATTCAAAATGCTGCTTTAGCGCATGGTGCTTTAAGAATTTCTGCACGAGAACTATTAAGTAGGATAAAATTAACAGAGATAGGAGCGAAAGGATAACAGTATGGAAATCGAAAAGTTTGAAGTAGTTTCATCAAAAGAAGATTCAATTAAGTTAAACAAGAAAGTAGTTCGTTATACGTTTGCCTATGAAAAAGGAATATTTGAAGATGGTACGGAAGTAACAGCTTATTCTTATGTAGGTAAAGGGGATAATCGTCCTGTTGTATTTTTTACAAATGGTGGACCAGGTTCAGGTGTAGTATGGCTACATATTGGATTCTGTGCACCAAAAAGAATTCATATGGATAATGACTTAGAACCACCAATGAGTGCACCATTTACCTTAGAAGATAACCCAAATACTTTAGTCGATATATGTGATTTAGTCTTTATTGATCCTCCTGGAGCAGGATATTCTCATATCAATAAAGAACACAAGGAAGAGTATGCGTCAGTTGATGGTGATGCATGTGCTGTAAGTAGATTTATTGAAAGATGGAGAATAGAACACCGCTTAACAAATCGTCCTACATATTTTATGGGTGAAAGTTATGGTACAGTTCGTGGACCAGCATTACTCGATGCCTTAATGGGTGGTAGTATTGCGTCTAGTGGAAGACTAGTAGGGATATCACTAGATGGTATTATTCTACTTGGTTCAGTTGTCAGTAAGACTCCGTTTGATAAGTGGCAAGATCAACCTGTAGAACAAGCAGTATTAAATCTAGAATGTTGTGCTGCAGCTTATGCATATCATACAAATAAAGATGTTTATGCATATGCAAAAAAAGCCTTAGAACTAGCACCTGATTATCATAGAGCTTTATTTATTGGTAATGCTCTACCTCTAAAAGAAAAGAAAGAAATGGCTCATAAGCTACATGAATTAATTGGTATAGATGAAAAGAAATTACTAGAAAATCATTTGTTATATACGATGAAGCAGTTCTTAAATGAAACAGTACCTGGTAAATCTATTGGTTACTATGATGGTCGCTATTTGATGGATGGACCAGGTAAAACACAAGATTTCCCTCATCCACAAATGATTGATGTCTTATCAGAAGATAGTGCCATGGGACAATATTCCACAATGTTTATTCAAGGTATGGAACTATTAAGTGAAAGATATGATCTACCTAAGAAACCTTATCCATTAATTAATTGTGAAATCAATAAAGAATGGAATAGACATGGTAGAAGAACAACACTAGCAAGTCTAGAAAATGCTCAAAGAAGAAATAGAGACATGCGTATTCTATTTGTGAATGGGTTATTAGATATGTGTACAGTACCTGGTGGTGTACATTATGTAGTAAGTCAATCTGATTTAGATTTAAATCGTGTTGAAATTAAAGAATATGTTAGTGGACATATGGCATATCTCGGTGAAGAAAATGCAAAACAAATGTCTAAAGATATTCGTGAATTTATCCTAAAGAAATAAACTTTGATTTACAAGTGTAGTATGGAGATGCCCAAACGAAAAACAACTTTCGTGGCATATGCTCATCAGTTCACACCTAAAAAGATGTCTATATAACGATTACAGTTACATAAGACATCTTTTTTTTAATGCTTTAAACCCAACGGATTTAGAGCTTATTTTTTGGAATCTCAGGGAGTTTACTTACTTTTTTTGCTTTTGCGACAATTTCAGAATACGTTAATTTTTTCTTTGAAGAACCAGCCTCTTCTGCTTTATCAAGTATTCTGTGAACCTCCCCACCTAAGTGCCGTTGGCACTATAGATGGGGGCTTCCAAGGGCTTGTGATTCCCTTAGACTTTCGCCTACCATTGATACAGTATAGGCACAGCATATATAATACTTTAGCTTTATATATGCCTATCCTTACTAACAAGTATAGGCTTATGCCAAACTTATATCATCATTACAGAATTGATATTCCATAATGACGCTAAAGTTCTTGAGGTTCCACTACCGATATCAGAGACTTTTGTCATAATATCGGGTTGAACTTTTATAAGCTCTTTAATAATGTATCTAG
>CAVIQY010000021.1:0-29541 GCA_963645035.1 bacterium
TGGCGAAGTATCTGAAAGTACAATACAACATTACATCGAAAACCAAGGCTAGTTTGTCGGCGTTTCCTCCCACGGTCTAAAGACCAGTGGGTTTCCACGCCAAGAGTCTTATGAATCGAATATTTTCTTAGGTAAAGTAGGGATAGGAATATCTTCTAAACATTTGTTACAGAATGTATTCAATCAATATGATTATGTCTTTTTACTATTAGATGAAGAAGATCAAGTAGATACAAATGTTCTAACTTTAGCTAAAACAAAAGTAATTCGTATTCGTTTCTGTGGTACGCATATGGATTCTCCAAAGTACTACCAAAAACTTATGGATTATATTCATAAGCATCAATTCGTTATCTCGAATTTTTCTCGTGAAATTACTATGATTGATTATGACTTTACAAATGATACAAGTAAATTTGTGACAGAAATTAGTGTCCCTGTTGAAGATACTATAGTGTAGACTATAGGTATGGCATTAATACAAAGACAAATCGAAATCTTAAAAAAATTAGTCTCTAATGATGATGTGTCAATGCATCAATTATTAGAATCTTTTGATGTGTCATTAAATACCTTAAAAAATGATATAGATAAGATCAATGATGAAATTAGTCCTAACTCGCATATATTAATAAATAAACAAGGTATGTATTATCTTGATAATAAAATGCCATTTATCAAAGATGGATATTATTTATCTGATACACTTCTATATGATAATCAAAGCCGCTTTAATGCCATACTAGGCTATCTATTAGAACATGAATATACAAAATTAGAAGATTTAGAAGAAACTTTAAATTTTGAACGATCTACTTTTTTACCTTATCTAAAATTAGTAAGAAAAGAGCTTAAAAGATTAGATGTAGATGTTTTATCTAAACCAAAATATGGTTATTACTTAGAATGTAGTGAACAAAATTATCGTTATGCCTATGTCTTTTATTTAACACTAACAAAATCAACAATTAATCCAAATGATGCTATATATACAAAGTTAGTTGGTGAAATAAAAGAAAAAGATTTAGAAATTAATGATACAAAATTTGCCCAACTTTATTATTACTTAAAAGTTGTACAAGAAAGAAATCGTAAAGGATTTACTGTTTCACACGATGAAGAACTATATGCTGAAATTCTACAAATTATGAATTTAAAAGAAAATCCTAATTTGATTAAGAATGAAGATACTACTTATTTGAAACAATCTTTTGAATGTTATTTGAAAGAACACAATTTGTTCTTTTTAACAAAAGAATGCCATGTATCTTTGTTTGATTTCATTGTAAAAAGTAAACTAAAAAAAGAACATAAAATCTATTTGAATAGAGTACCAAATCAATTGGATTCTATTTCTAAAGAATCTCCATTATCTTTATTTTTAGCAAAACAATTATTAGATTTTATTCACAGTACGGATGAAAGTTGTATATATGAACTAGCAAATATTTTATATAACGAAATTGTCACAAGACATTATACATACAATAAACTAAGGTTATTGATTGTTTCAACATTAGATAAGCAATCTCATGCGTCATTAATTTATCGCTTGAATAATCGCTATGCAAATTACATTGAATGTATTGATAGTGCATATTTCTATGAATTATCGAAAGAATTAGTTGAGAAATATGACGCGGTAGTTTACTTTCAAAAAGATGGTATGGTTTTACCAAGTTATGTTAAAAAGAAATATGCGTTGGATTATTTTATCAACTATAACGACTTTACCGAACTATTTGAAGAATTAATCGTTCCTCATTTTATCTATGCTAATCCATTTGATTATAATCATGAGATAGAAAAGGTATCTTTTAATTGTATTGATGAACTAAATGGCTATCCTGTAGAAATTTATAATCAACTAGGTATAACAATTCTTTTTACGCATCTAGAACCGAAAACAATTTATTATACCTTTGATACGACGAAGAAAATCAATGATATAAAGATTAAAGATGGATTTATCTTTATATTGAATACAAATGAAGATATTTTATCTTTAAAAATGGCAGAACATTTAATTCGTCTAATTACGCAAAGCAAAGATGCGAAAGAATTCTTATTACAACATACGAATGATGTATATACGAATTTATTACATCAAAGAAAAAAATTTGTTAGATAATTTATCAGAAATAATCAAAAAATCCTAATGAAAGCTTTTCTACTTATCGCTATGGTAATAGTGGTGGACTAGAAAAAGCTTTTTTTGAGTATATCAAAATAGAATGTTAATGCGAGTAAATCAGCACTTCCACCACAAGAAATATGATGAGTATTGCAATATGAACAAAATTCATTGTAGCTTTGCTCGAAGGAAGGAGATTGATTGATTCCTAGTATCAAAAGGGAATGAGCTTGTTGCTGGATAGAATGAAAAGTTTCAATTGTATTATGATGCAATATACAAGTATCACTAGAATGTGCAATTAAACTTAAAAGAAGAATTTCATCAGAATAACCTTGTTCAAGTAATGGTAAAGAATGTTTTGTGATGGAATTTAAATGATGATGTACTTCACCAATAATTCCTGTTAAACCATATTGTTTATAGATTTTTTGACCATATGTTTTAGGCTCTTTCACTTGTAGTAATGAGTCATAATCATTTTGATTGAGTATTTCAAAATTAAATAGGAAATCTTCCCAAGATAAATGATGCTGAAATGCATAGCCTAGAGAAAGATTTGTTAAAGCAAATAAATAAATTGCACCTTTATGGGTATTAACAAAATTTGTTTCTGTTAACATTTCTTGTTCTAAGTTAATGGCATAAGGTCTAGCAACTTCTAAACAACTATCTAAAGAGTGGTTCATTCCTATATCAATAAATTCATAAAAAGATTTAGAGATGCATTCAATACTTTTAGACATTAAGGCATAGTCCATATCTAAATGACAACCATTACTGTTAGGACAAACAAGTCCTGGCTTTACCGATAGATTTAGTTCTCTATATAAACAAGAACGGATAGAGTGATGAATAAAATCTTTTGTGAACATATCTGTATTTTACATAAAAAGAAGGGAAATAGATATGCAATATAAATATATCGAACATCAAGAAGAAGATTTAGAACTTGAAAAATTTCTAAAAAGAAATAATCTTTGTCTACAAAAAGAATATGAATGGGGATATAAAGTTTATGATAAGCAGAAACTAGTTGCTTGTGGATTTGTTCAAAATCATTTACTCATGATGATTGCGATAGATGAAGAGTATCGTCATCGAGGATTATTACAAAAATTAATTGGTAAACTACTAGAAACATGTATTCAAAAACAGATTGATCCAATTTACTTGTTTACTAGAAAAGAACATGAAAAAACATTTAAATCTTGTGGCTTATTTACGATTATCAAAGATGATGTAGTTCTCATGAGTAATGATTTAGATATGTTTAATAACCAAAAGATAAGAGAATGTTTAATAAATGAGAAATGGCCATATTCTTATTATTTCTGTAAAGATAAAAAAGAATATGAAGAATATAAAAAGAAAATTCAGGAGAAGATAAAAGTATGGAAATGAAGAAAATCGCAACATGCGGAACATTAGATTCAAGTGATGTACTCGTCACGGTAAGACCAAGTGAAGAAGAAATTATTAATATTACTTCACCAGTTGGTTCACGTTTTGAAAAAGAAATAAGAAGTGTAGTACAAAAGGTGTTAGATGAAACGGATACGCATCATGTATCTGTGACATTACAAGATAGTGGGGCATTAAATTGTGTCATTGAAGCTAGAGTATTAACAGCATTAGAAAGAGGTAGTAAGGATGAATAATTTAAGAAGATCAATGATGTACGTTCCTGGTAATAAGCCAGGATTAATGCGTGACTGTATGATTTATGGTGCAGATTCCATCATGTTTGATCTAGAAGATTCAGTTAGCTTAGATCAAAAAGATGCGGCTAGAAATCTTGTTTATCAAGCACTAACAACTTTAGATTTAAGTGAAGTAGAAACAGTTGTTCGAATTAATGATTTGCATGGCCCTTATGGAGAAAAAGATATCGAGCTTATGGTGAAAGCAAAGCCAGACATTATTCGTTTACCAAAGACAGAAACAGCTACAGATATTGAAGAAGTAGAAGAAAAAATAGCTTATTGGGAAAAGGAATATGGCTATGAAAATGGCACAATAAAAATCATGGCAGCGATTGAATCTGCATTAGGCATAATGAACGCATATCAAATCGCTACATCTAGTAAAAGACTTGTTGCGATAGCGATTGGTGCGGAAGATTATGTAACAGATTTACATACAAAAAGAAGTGATGAAGGAATAGAGTTACTATTTGCTAGAAGTATGATTGTTAACGCTGCACGTGCTGCTAAAATTGCTTGTTTTGACTCGGTTTATTCTGATGTAAATAATGATGAAGGATTTATTCGTGAAGCTAGTCTAATCAAACAATTAGGATTTGATGGTAAGTCACTCATTAATCCACGTCAGATTCCATTATTGCATGCTGTATATCAACCAACAGAAAAAGAAGTAAGTAAAGCATTAGAAGTCGTAGATGCGGCAAATAAAGCAAAAGAAAGTGGTTCTGGTGTATGTTCGATTAATGGAAAGATGGTTGATAAACCAATTATTGAAAGAGCAGAAAGAACACTAGAACTTGCAAAAGCATACCAAATGATTGATTAGGAGAATATATGAGAAACAGTATTGGAAGAGATATACCTGATGAAATATTAGAAGAATTTCATAAAAAAGCTTATGGTGAAAAAATAGATTTTGATTCTGTGACACTACACAAACGTGTTTGTAATAATACAGTCAATAATGCCAAAGTTAGAGATACTTTAGAACAGGCAATTCTAGATAGTGGCTTAAAAGATGGAATGACCATTAGTTTTCATCATCATTTTAGAAATGGCGATTATATTGTAAACATGGTGATGGATAAGATTAGTGAACTAGGAATTAAACATTTAAATATCTGTGCATCAAGTTTAAATAATGTTCATGCACCACTTATCGAACATATTAAAAATCATGTTGTAGATTCTATTGAAACAAGTGGTTTAAGAGGAGAACTGGCGGATGAAATTAGTCATGGATTAATGGATAAACCAGTATTAATTCATTCTCATGGTGGTAGAGCACGTGCAATAGAAACAGGGGAAACACATATTCATGTTGCATTTATTGGGGTACCTTGTACAGATGAATATGGTAATGCGAATGGGCTAGAAGGAGATAGTGCATGTGGCTCTTTAGGATATGCATTAGTAGACGCAAAATACGCAGATTATGTTATTTTAATTAGTGATCATTTAGTAAATTATCCTAATACGCCTAGATCAATTGATGAATCTTTAGTAGATAGTGTGGTGATTGTCGATAAAATTGGTGATCCTAGCAAAATCGCAACAGGTGCAACTCGTTTTACAAAAGATCCTAAAGAATTACTTATCGCAAAAACATGTGCTGAAGTGATTACTTCTTCTCCTTATTATCATGATGGATATGCATTACAAGCAGGATCTGGTGGATCTAGTTTAGCTGTTGCCCGTTTCTTAAAAGAAAAAATGTTAGAAGATCATATTCACGCATCTTTTGGTCTTGGTGGGATAACTGGAATATTCTCTGAATTATTAAATGAAGGATTAATTGATACATTATTTGATGTACAAGACTTTGATTTAGTAGCCGCAAAGTCTTTGAAGGATAATCTAAAACAAGTAGAAATTGATGCAAGTCAATATGCTAGTATTTCAAATAAGAGTGCCATTGTGAATCATTTAGATGTAGTGATATTAAGTGCTTTAGAAATAGATACGCATTTTAATGTAAATGTTATGACAGGATTTGATGGATGTTTAAGAGGAGCTTCTGGTGGACACTCTGATGCGGCAAAAGGGGCGAAGTTGACCATTATTGTTACACCACTAGTTAGAGGTAGAATTCCTACTGTAGTAGATGAAGTAACGACAGTAATTACACCAGGAGTAGACATCGATGTTTTAGTGACAGAAAGAGGCGTCGCGATTAATCCTAATCGTAAAGATTTAATTGAATTATTCTCAAAAAATAAAAAATTAAAGATAATGGATATACAAGAATTAAAAGAAAAAGCTTATGCTTTAACGGGTATACCAGAAAAAGTAAAAACAACCGATAAAGTAGTTGCAGTAATTGAATATCGCGATGGATCAATTATTGATGTGGTGAAACAAGTCGATGAATGAAAATATCAAGGAAATATTAGAAGCTCGCGAACAAAAGCATCATGAGATTGAACTATTTTTGAAAAAGTATAAGACAGTTCTTGTTCTATCGATTAACTATCCTGGACCCAATAAATGTAATGAATATAGTCGTTATGTATTTGAACAAGCACAAAAGAAAATAAAAGAAATGTTTTTACTTCTAGAAGTGATTCAAAGAGAATCTTTTGCAGGATATTATGAAATTTGTGCTTTAGAAGAAGATAGTGTACAAGTAAAAAAGATTGCGATTGAGATTGAAGATAAGTGGGAGTTAGGGAGATTAATTGATTTAGATGTTTATGATAATCAATTGGGTGTGTTAAATCGCAGTAGTTTTAAAAAAGAAAATCGTAAATGTTTTATTTGTAATCAAGATGCGAAAATATGTGGTAGAAATAGAACACATAGTGCTACAGAATTAATCAAATATTTTAATCATTTAGTAGAAATAAATAGAGGAAAAAAGAGTATGGCAGAAAGTGAAGTTATGAAATTACATCACAAAGATGTAGGTTTATTAGAAATGAATTCTTTATTTCATGTTTCAAATAAAGAAGATTTAGCTAAGGCTTATACACCTGGAATTTCAGAAATTTGTAAAGCAATTGCTAGTAATGAGAAAGTAGCTGATCAAGAAACAATTAAAGGAAAAATGGTTGCGGTAATTAGTGATGGTAGTGCCGTTTTAGGACTGGGGGATATTGGGGATAAAGCGTCTTTACCAGTAATAGAAGGAAAAGCATTACTTTATAAAGAACTAGCGAATGTAAATGCTTTTCCAATTTGTATTAAGCAAAAGTCGGTAAATGAGATGGTACAAACTATTTATAATATTAGTGATAGTTTTGCGGCAATTCATTTAGAGGACTTCAAAGCACCAGAATGTTTTGAAATAGAAGAAAAGCTACAAAGTATGTGTGATATTGCCGTATATCATGATGATGAACATGGTACAGCAATTGCTTTATTAGCAGCTTTAATCAATGCATGTAAATTAACAAATCGTCAGTTTTCGGATATTAAAGTTGTGATGTGTGGGGTAGGGGCGAGTGGTTTAGCTAGTGCAAAGTTACTTTATGAAGCAGGTATACACCAAATTGTTTTAGTAGATAAAGAGGGTATTCTTAACGAGGATAATGCGTCTAATTCTTATCAAAAAGAATTTGCGAAAATTGTAAATCCTAGTAAACAAGTTGGTTCATTACATGATGCTTTAAAAAATGCGGATGTGTTTGTTGGTTTAAGTGATGCGAATGTAATGACAAGTGATGATGTAAAGCAAATGAAAGAACATCCTATTGTCTTTGCGTTAGCAAATCCAATACCTGAAATTAATCCTGTTGTCGCAAAAGAAGCTGGTGCGTATATTATTGGTACAGGTAGTAGTAAATATCCTAATCAAATTAATAATGTATTGGTATTCCCTGGATTATTTAAAGGACTACTCCAAAGAAGAGATATTAGAAAAGTATCTAATTCATTAAAAATAAAAGTAGCGAATGCTCTAGCAAACTTATCTAACGAATTAGATGAAGAACATATTATTGTGGATGTATTTGATGCTAGAGTTGTATCTACTATAGAAGAAGTTGTATTAAATTATCGTGAGTAATCTCTAAACCTGTTTTACAACGAGGAGGATTATATGGCTGTTGAAAAGAAAAGATTGTTATTTGAATTCTATGTTTTATCAACGAAAAAATCACCTACAAGAAGTACAGAATTAGCAAATGAAATTGGTGTATCTGTACGTACTTTTAAGAGTGACATTGAAGACTTAAAACAGTTTGCTTTAGCAAGTGGGGCAAGATTAGAAAGCAAAAATGGTCTAGGATATTGGTTAGAAATCGATAATGAAGAAGTATATAATCCTGTTAAAGAACAATTAGATATTAGTTTTAATTCTATTGATTATACAAAAGAGAAAAATGCGAGTAGAAAAAATGATATTTTACGCATGATTATCGCTAGTGATCAATATATAAAAGTTGAAGAAATCGCTTCTTCTCTATATTTGTCGGTTAGTGCAATACGAAAAGATTTAAAAGAATCTAGAAGAATATTAGAAGGTTATCATTTAACACTTGATTCTAAAAAGGAAAAAGGAATTAAAGTGATAGGGGATGAGTTTGGTATACGTATGTGTATGGTTGAACTATTAGAAAAACATTATGCTAAAGCAATGTATTTATACAAAGATTTAGAGTTTTCTAGTTCTTTTGCAATAGATGATGAAGTAAAAAAGACAGTACGTAAAACAATTTTAAATGTAGTTCGTTATGAAGATATCGCTTTACTTGATAAATATATTAATCGTTTATGTAAATATTATGCTCTAGCAAATAATCGAATTAAAAAGAATAAGATTTTAGACTTTGATCAAACCTATATAGATAAACTACAAGCTTATCCTTATCGACATATAGCTGAAAGAATCATTCATGATTTAAATCAAATAGAAGGTATATTTTTAAACGAAGAAGAAATAAATAGTACGCAACTATTACTTTTGATTTGGTCAGATTACGATCAATATTTAGATTTTAAGTCTATGTTTCATTCTATTTATCCAACAATTGTTCAAACGAGAAATTATGTATTTGAAATATTAAAAAATCGTTTCCATTTAGATTTAACAGATAGAAAAGATGCGAATAAATTGATAGAAAGTGGTGTTGTGTCACTATGTATAAAAATGGACTTTCATGTTAGTTCTTATACTTATGTAGAAAAAGCAATGTCAGGAACTTCATTACTTTATTCTGGTGTTGTTTCAGTTCTAGCAAAAACAATTATTCATGAGTTAAGTGTTTACTATCATACTTCTTTTAGTAATGCTGATGTAAATACAATTGCAGTACGATTATATTATCTAATTGATTCGATTAAATTTGACTATCGACCAGTATCTTTAGCAATATGCAGTAGAAATGGTAAAGTCGGTTCAGAAATAATTAAGAACAAAATATTAAACAGATATAACAAAGAATGGTTTAAAAAGTTAGATATTCATGAGTTTTATTGCTTAAGAAAATATGATAAATATGATTACGATTATATTTTGTTTAATTTCCCTGTTTATTCTTATCATTATGACATTCCATATATGTCTGTAAGTCAAATCATTACAAATGAACAAATCGCTGACTTATATAACAATATATTGATTAAGAATTACCAAATTACAGATATATTAAGTGATTTTGAGTTTAATCAAGATTCGTTCTATAAAAATTATGATTATGATAATTATTCTTCTTTTATTTCGATGCTTGCCTATAAAAATGGTAAAGATACAAAAAGTATTCAAGAATTAATTACTTTATTGAATGATGATTATTCTTATCAAATCGCAGATAATACATGTTTTATTATGTGTGATAGTAAATATACAAAAGGAAATTGTTTTGAAATCTATACACTCAAAAGAAAGGGAATCATTGAAGAAAGGGAAATTGATACAATCATCTTTTTAAGTATTGATTTAGAATTTAATCTTCAAAAACTAAAGTATATTGAATCTGTAATCTATTGCTTAATGCGTTTTGTAGAAAAAAGAAACGAATTATTAGAAGGAAAAGATATTCAATACCTAAATTCTATTGTCTATGAATGCCTAATCAATGGTTAGCTATCATTGTGAATAATGTTTAACATTTCAGTATATGTTGCGGCTTCATAATCAGGATGAACTGGGTTAGCAGTGTTTAACGTAGTATTTTCCTTATTTTTAGGATTAAACCAAATTGTTGTTAGTTGATAATTTTTACCGCCACGAATATCAGAAGTTAAGGAATCACCGATCATGATGGTTTCTTCTTTTGTAATATCAGGTATTTTAGAAAATACTTGATCAAAGAATTCTTTAGTAGGTTTATTCGCACCTAATTCTTCAGAAATGAAAATGTCCTCAAAGTAACAAGAAATATTTGCACTATCAATACGACTATGTTGAATTGAAGAAGTTCCGTTTGAAACAATAAATAATCTATAGTTTTCTTGTTTTAAGGTTTGAATAAATTCTAAAGCACCAGGTATAAAGTAGTGACCTATACTTAGATTTTGTTTATATAATTCTTGGGCTTCTAAGGCAGATTTATCAATACCATATTCTTTAAATAACATAGCAAAACGACCAATCATTACTTCTTGACGTGTCATTTTCTGTAACTCTAATTGTTTCCAATGCCAATCATTTATTTCACTATAGCGTCTTAGTATTTCTTCAGTAGGTTCTATATCTAGTAAAGTAAATGTATTTGTAATCGCAACACGTTCTGCTTTAGCAAAATCAAGAATCGTATCGTCTAAATCAATCAATATGTTTTTAACCATAATTATATTTATATCATGTGGATAATCTTTTGTGTAAAATAATCTCAATTTTACCAACCTTCCAAGTAAAATCTCGCCAAGTTTCCGATTGATTTTCCGCCAACCTTCCGAAAAAGCAAAAATAGGGCACTTTTTCGTTTGCACGAAATGTAGTGCAAATGAAAAAAATACATGAAGAAATAGGTAAAAAATAACGTGGAATACCTTCTTTACAAGAATTATATTGTGAATATAGGAAGCGCATACATTTGTGGAGGAGGGATTCAAATGATTAAGTTATTTAGAATTGATGAAAGATTAATTCATGGTCAGATTGCAATCAAATGGAGTCGTCATACAGGAGTAGACCATATCGTTGTTGCAAATGACAGTGCTGCTAAAAGTGACATCATCAAAAAGTCACTAATGATGGCTGCTCCATCTGGAATTAAGACAGCAATCAAGTCAGTAGATGATTCAATAAAGTTATTGAATGATCCTAGATGCGAAGGATTAAAAATACTTGTATTAGTGAATTGTCCAAGTGATGCATTAAAGGTTGTTAAAAATGTTTCTGGCATACCTTATATCAATGTTGGAAATTATGGAAGGGTAGCGGCTGAGAAACCTGGCAAACCTCGTAAAGCGTATGGAAACAACATCTATTGTGATGAAGATGAAATACAAGAATTTAGAGAATTGTTAGCTACTGGTCTAAAGTGTGAATATCAAACAACACCAGAAGAACCAGTTGAAGATTTAGCCAAAGTATTAAAGTAAAGGAGAGATTAAACATGGTACAACAAGGCTTAATGTGTGCGTTAGCTTGGTGGCTTGGCAATGCGATTGATCGTACGCTTGCTTGGCAAACATGCCAACGTCCAATCGTGATTTCAACAATCACAGGATTATTCTTAGGAGACATCCAAACAGGTATTGTTATGGGGGCAACTCTAGAATCTATTTTTATGGGGATTAGTGCAATAGGAGGTAGCGTTCCTGCAGATGCGATGGCTGCTAGTATAATTTCTGTTGCCTACACAATTCTAAGTGGAAGTGACGTAGAAACAGGTTTAGCACTAGCTATGCCTATTGGAACAGTAATGAGTTCTGTAGCAGAAATGTATAAACCAGTTCTAGCTTCATTTGCTCCACATTTTGAAAATTTAGCCGCAAGTGGAAACGTAAAGAAATTCCGTGCTCAAACAATTTTCTTTGGTGTATTCGTTGACCGTTTACCACAAGCAATTATCTTATTCTTAGCAATTGCATTTGGTGTTAATGGACTAGAAGCATTTATGGCTAGCTTACCTAGTTGGGTGATGAGAGGTTTAAGTGCTGCAAGTGGTATGATGACAGGTATTGGTTTTGCTATATTAACTACAATGATTTGGAACAAAGAAGTTGGGGGATTCTTCTTCGTTGGATTTGTTTTAGCAAAATATTTAAGTTTAGGTACATTACCTATCGCAATTATTATGGCAGTTGTAGCAATTATGTACTTCTTCAATGATAAGAAGATTCTTGACGCAAAAAATGCAAACGCTGCATCTTCTAATCAACAAGTAAGTAATAGTGAGGAGGATTTCTTCTAATGGCAAAGTTTACATATAATGATCAAGAAAAGAAAACACTAAAAAAGATGTTTCTAAACTCAGGTTTAGTATTCTGTGGATTTAACCAAGTAAAGATGGAAGCTAATGCATTTACTTGTACAATGGCTCCAGCTATTGAAGAATTATATGATGATCCTAAAGAAAAAGGTGAAGCATTAAGAAGAGCGAATGGATTCTTCAATACACATGCGGTTATGTTCAGCTTTATAGCAGGTTTAACTTATGCGTTAGAAAAAGAAAAGAAAACAAAGGGTACAGTTGATGATGATGTTATTGAAAATATCAAAGTTGCCTTAATGGGACCTACTGCTGGTATTGGTGATGCATTCTTCTTCAATTGCTTACGTGTAATTGCTGCAGGTATTGCGATAGGATTATGCTCACAAGGAAATATCTTAGGTGTTCTATTATTTATCTTAATTTATGGTGGTAGTCAAATCGCATGTAGATATTATTTATTACGTGTCGGTTATTCTTTAGGTACATCATTTATTGATACAGTATTCTCATCTGGATTAATGGATTCCTTAACTAAAGCTGCTTCAATCATTGGTTTGTCCATGGTTGGTGCAATGACAGCATCAATGGTTAATGTAAAACTAAATTGGACAATTAATATTGGTGATGCAAGTGTTGTTGTCTTAGATGTAATTAATAGTATTATGCCTGGTATCTTATCTATCGCATTAGTATTCTTACTCATGAAGCTAATCAAGAAGGGATATCGTCCTGTAACACTCGTTCTTGGAATTCTAGTCGTATCAATCGTATTAGCATTCTTAGGTATATTCTAAGGTAGTTAAGGGAAGAAAATTATCTTCCCTTAATTTTTAGAAAGGAAATAAAAAAGATGAAATATTTATTATTCCAAAGTGATGATTATGGTATTTCTAATGGGGTATCTGATGGCATATTATATGCCATAAAACATGGTGTAGTAAGAAATACAGGTTTATTTGTGAATATGCCTAGTAGTGAAGAAAGTGCCAATAAGATAAAAGATATAGAAGGTATTGATGTAGGAATAGATATTAACTACGTAGCAGGATATCCTGTATCTGATATAAATCTAGTAAAAGGTATGGTTAATGAAAATGGTCACTTTATTCCTTCAACAAAACAAATGAAATCTAATCGTTTAATTGAAAGAAAAAAAGGGATCTGTTATTTTGAAAAAGATCCATATGATTATGAAGAAGTTTATATAGAAACAGAAAATCAAGTAAAGAAATTTATAGATTTAATGGGTAGAAAACCGGCATATATTCATAGTCATTCTTTAAGTACACCAAATACTGTAAAAGCATCTTTAGAAGTAGCGAAAAAATATGATTTGATATCTACTAGAATTGATCGAAATTTAGATGCAGTATATCAAATTCCAGTAAATTGGACACCTAAACCATTTCCTGTAGAAGATCAATTTAAAACAGATGTTACATCTAAATTTATTGAATCTTTAAAGAATAGTTTAGATCATGAAATAGGTTATTATGTATGTCATTGTGGTTATGTAGATGATGCTTTATTAAGTGAAACAACCTATACAATTATTCGTTGCAAAGATTTAGCTTGTGCTACAAGTAAAGAATTAATTGATTTCTTAAAAGAAAATAACATTCAAATTATTACTCATACAGAACTAGCTAAATTAATATAGCGTTAAGAAACTCTATCTTTCCTAGATAGAGTTTTTATTCTAAATGAGCTAAAATGAGTGTATGAAAAAGATACTATTATTAATCAATGTTATTTTATTAAGTGCTTGTTCGACAAGTTCTATCGGTTCATCAAGTGATGTGACTGGTCCTTATATTAATTTATCTCAATATGAATTCGTTACGGTAATAGGTAAACCTATCGATTTTTCTAATGTATCGGCATATGATGATGTAGATGGACTAATGAGTGTTTCGGTAAAAGGCTACGTAAATTATGATGAAGCAGGAGAATACTATCCAATTCTTTATTCTATCGATACGAGTGGAAATGAAACAGATGTTCCGGTAACGGTATATGTAAGAGATGCAGAATATGTAGAAATAGAAGAAGCACAAGAAAATATTGTTGTGGATGATGAAACAATAGAAAAAGCAAATTGTACAAAAGAGGGTAGTAATACAGATTATCCTTGTGAAGTTGTTTTACCAACAGAAGCAAATAACTATATTCAATTATTTGATGGAGAATCAGGAAAAGAACGTTGTGAAGAAGTCGCAAGTGAGAATGAATCTTGTGAAATTGTATATAAAAATGACCATACTTTTTGGGGATATGGTCTAAAAGAAATAGACGAAACTAATTAGATTCTTCACTATCACTAGAAGCTGAATCACTTAAGATATAAAGATTAGACATACGCCAATTACCATAACTATTTTTAACAAAGAATAGTTGGTAAGCACTGGAGTATGTTTTTGTTACATCACTTGCGGATACGACATAGTCAAATGAGATTGATCCAATAAAGGCATTTTCTCCTATAGGCATAATGTCATATACTTTTGTATTTTCAAACTCAATACTATCGTGATTACTAAACCATTGGTTATCAAAACTAGATATTGCATAATAGAAATCTGTATTAGGGTACAAGTGTTGGTTTAAAGAATAGAATGTTCCATCTTTTGTAATGTACTTACAATAACTAATCGCTGTATCTTCGATTTCTTGTGTGAATTCTGTGATTTGATCACTAGTAGGTGCTTTACCAATATAGAAGTGATCACTAGAATAATCTCGAATTGCGATATAACCAGATTCTGTTTGAATACTAGGGGCAGAAATGAAACTACCAATACTATATCTAGTAACAGAAGGCATCTTATCATCGAGATTTAATCCTTCAAAAGATAAAGGCACTTCATCATCTGTATGAGAATAATCTTCTGTAATTTCGTTGTTATTAATAGAGAAAGTCGTGTTACCAATAATATCAAATGTATAAGTATGATTTTGTGATACTGTACGAACTTTCCATACCGCACTTCCTTCTGGTTTTCTTACTTCTAAGGCACATAATTTTTCTTGTTGGTAATAAACATCATAGTAAGAAGAATAATCATCTTTACCTGAGAAAGAGAAGGTCATACCCGATACATTACGGTCACCATATAACCAAACTAAATATTTTGTATAGGTTTCTTCGTTATTTAATTCCACAAAGTTATCTATATCTTCTTGATAGATTTCAGACCACTTATGTTCACCAACTTTTTTCATGTAGGAACTCATGGCACCATTTACACTTTGTCGTTCATATCTAGATAACCAAAACCATAAATATCCTAGTCCAGACGCAAATATAATTGAACAACATAAGACAACTTTAAGAAGGGTAAGATAAAACTCTTTGCCAGCTTTTAATCTATCTTCATAAGTAATCTTTTCTTTTTTCTTTTCTTTTACTTGACTATCCATGCTGTTGGCACCGTCCTATCACCGCGCATTGAAACAATGTTATTGATTATTTCACCTTTATATACCATGACTGAGCTAGATCCACCATCTAGATTAGCTGCATTAATTGCACCATACTCTAACATGATGTTAATACAATCTTCATATGTAGCTCCTAAGCTAGTTGTTTGTCTACCATCGATAACAAGTAGTAACACAGATCCATCTGCTTTTTGACCAATTACAGTACGAGGATTTAAGCCACCACCTGTTCCTGTAACTGCTACAGGACTACCATCTACAATAAATACTGGACCAAAAGTAACGGCATCAGTAATACCCCATTCTAAGGCTTCAGCAGCGGTCATATTTCCTACAATTAAGTGATGATGACTATTAAAACCAATTAGGGATACCCAAGAATCTTCACTTCCTGCGACTAGTACTCCATCTTTAATGACAACACCATAAGGAATAGAACCATCTCCTTGGCCATTTGGATCATCAAATCCACCAGCGTTGATACCTGCAATTGCACCTTCTTTTTCTACATAATCTTGTACTAAGAAGCCACTTGCACTTTCTTCTCCCATTAGTGTATTAACGCCTAGTTCAATTCGAGAAGGATCTCTTACAATCATTAATTTACCTTTATAGGTAGAACCACTAATATCAATAATCTCGATATCATCTTTTTCATCTTCTGGTATAACAAAGTCTTCTTCATTGTTATAAGTAACTTGTTCCGTATAATTAACACTATTTTTAGAAAGCTTCGCTTCGATTTCTTCATCAGTAAAAAACATGTGAACTATCTTTTTACCACGTCTAGTTTCCATCATTGTAGAAATGACAAGGTTACTAAAAGTAGGGGAAGGACCTTTTAACACGATTAAAAGGGCACCATACCCAAAAAGTCCCATAGATAATACTATGGTTAGAATTACAACTAGTGCTTTTCTACTTATACGACGAATGCTAGCTTTTAAGCGTCGTTTATGTCTCTTTTTCGTTTTCATATACAAATCTATGTAATTATAACATATTGCGAAACGAGTTCATGCTATAATCAAGTTAATAAGAAAATCTTAAAGAAAGAAGGAAAAATATGGCAATTTATACAATGGAAAACGATGAAGTAGTTGTATCGATTACAGAACACGCTTCAGAGATTGTTTCTTTTTTAGACAAAAAGACAAAAACAGAACATATGTGGCAAGGGGATCCTAAATATTGGAAAGGTAGAAATCCAACCTTATTCCCAATGGTAGGTAGTACATGGGATAAAGAAATTCATCTTGATGGAAAGACATATCATATGGGTAACCATGGTTTTACAAGAAATAGTGACTTTACATGTATTCAGCATGATGATGCTAATATTGTAATGGAACTAAAAAGTAGTAAAGAAACATTAGAACAATATCCATTTGAATTTACATTAGATATTCATTATGAATTACAAGGATCTAAGTTAATTATTACTTATGATATTCGTAATGATAGTGATCGAGATATGCCTTTTAACTTTGGCTTACATCCTGCATTTGCTTGTCCAATGGAAGAAAATGAAAAACAAAGTGATTACAAGCTTGTATTCTCAAATATCGAAGATTTACCTGAAGGATTAGTATCAAGTGATCCATATTCTATGGAATTAAATCGTGATGCATTAGAAAAAACAATTATTTTACATAATCCAAAAAGTTCTTACGTAACTTTAACAAATGGTCAACATGGCGTAAAAGTAGATTGTGTAGGATATGAGTGGCTAGCTTTCTGGTCTAGTCAAAATGAGGCACCATTTGTATGCATAGAACCATGGCATTCTCATACGGATTTTGAAAAAGTAGAAGTACCTTTTGAAAAGCGTGAAGGAACAATGATTTTAGCAAAAAATCGCACATTTACCACTTCGTATGCGGTTACAATTTTCTAAAATGATGCTATGATATATGAGCGATAAAAACATAGGAGGATAATATGTTTAAAATTTCAGTTTGTGAAAACTACGATGAAGTATCAAAAGAAGCATTTAAAGTAATGAAGACAGTACTAGATAAAGGTAATCCAGTACTAGGTCTAGCAACAGGATCAAGTCCTGTAGGTCTTTATAAAGAAATGATTAAAGACCACAAAGAAAATGGCACATCTTATAAGAATATTCTTACTTGGAACTTAGATGAATATGTAGGTATTCCTAGAAACCATGAACAAAGCTATTGGACATTCATGCATGAGAATTTATTCAATTACATCGATATTCCAGATGAAAATGTTCATGTACCAGTAGGTGAAGCAGAAGATGAAGAACAAGCTTGCCGTGATTATGAAGAATCAATGAAAGGTCATACAGCTGATATTCAAGTATTAGGCATTGGTTCTGATGGTCATATCGCATTCAATGAACCAGGCACACCATTTGATAGTGTTACACACCTAATGGACTTAACAGAACAAACTCGTTCTGATAATGCTCGTTTCTTTGATAACGATATTAACCAAGTACCAAAGAGTGCAATTACAATGGGTCTAGCTTCTATTATGAGAGCAAAACAAATCATTGTTATCGCTACAGGTGCAAATAAAGCTGATGCTGTATATGGCATGTTAAAAGGACCTAAGACAACAGATTGTCCAGCAAGTATTTTACAAGACCATCCAAATGTAACTGTTTTATTAGATAAAGCAGCTGCGAGCAAACTATAAGACATTTTAAAAATTCTGTGACATAATGTCTTCACTAGGAGGATGTTCAAATGAAGATTGTTGAAACAAAAGAAGAATATAACGATATTCTTAAAAATAACGAAAGAGTATTTGTTGATTTCTATGCTGATTGGTGTGGACCATGTAAGATGGTCGCTCCAGTAGTAGAGAAACTTGCAGGAGTAAATACAGATGTAACATTTGCTAAAGTAAATGTAGATCATTTACCAGAAGTAGCACAAATGTATGGCATCATGTCTATTCCTACATTAATTGCGATTAAAAATGGTGAACCAGTAAGCAAGCAAGTAGGCTTTGCTAGTGAAGCTGATTTACAAAACTTAATCGATAAAACAAAGTAGTCATTAAGCTGTTCAATCTAAATGGTTGGACAGTTTTTTTATGCCTTCATTATTGTTAGACAAACGTTAGAGAAAAGAAAAGTTTAAAATTAGTAAACAAATTGTTTGAAATTATATTGCATTTTGATAAGAATTCGATATAATCTTTTTGTGTTTGGCAATATATGATTATTTGTTTACAATTGCTAAACAAAAAGAGGGTTTCATGGACATAGGAAAAAGAATAAGACAATTACGTGTGAAGAATGATTTGACACTTGAAGAGTTAGCTTCTAGATGTGAGCTAACAAAAGGCTACTTATCACAACTAGAGCGTAATCTAGCTTCTCCATCTATTCAAACATTAGAGGATATTACAGAAGCTTTAGGCTATACGATGAGTTCGTTTTTTGCTGAAGATAAAGAAGAAAAAATTGTTTTTACAGCAAGCGATGAATTTGTTGATGTTCAAGAAACGCAAACGATTCACTGGATTGTACCAAATGCACAAAAAAATGAAATGGAGCCAATTATTTTGGAGCTAAATGAACATGCTTCTTCAAAAGAAATTGAGCCACATGATGGTGAAGAAATAGGATACGTTTTAAATGGGAAAATCTATGTATGTTTAGATGGTTCTAATAAAGGTATCTTAGTCAAAAAAGGCGACACATTTTATTTGCGTGGTACAAGGGCGCATCATTTAGAAAACAGAAGTGATAAAAAAGCAACTGTTTTATGGATTAGTACGCCACCGATTTTTTAGTTAATTTTGTAAAGGGGATTATGATGAAAAAGTTGATTCAAGTGAAAAATGTTGTTAAGACGTTTGACAAGCAAGTTGTATTAAAAGGTATTTCATTAGACATTTATGAAAATGAATTTGTTACACTACTTGGTCCATCTGGATGTGGTAAGACAACATTATTAAGAATTATTGCAGGATTTCTAGAACCTAGTGAAGGTCATGTCATTATGGATGGCGAAGACATTGCAAAAGTACCTGCATACAAGAGAGATGTAAACACAGTGTTCCAACATTATGCTTTATTTCCACATTTAAATGTATATGAAAATATTGCATTTGGTTTAAAGATAAAGAAACAACCGAAAGATATCATTGATCAAAAAGTACGAAGAATGATTTCTTTAGTAGGCTTAGAAGGTTTTGAAAAAAGAGATGTCACAAAGATGTCTGGTGGTCAACAACAACGTGTTGCGATTGCTAGAGCTTTAGTGAATGAACCTAAAGTACTTCTTTTAGATGAATCACTAAGTGCCTTAGATAAAAATCTAAGAAAAGAAATGCAATTAGAATTAAAACAAATCCAACAAGAAGTAGGAATTACATTTATTTTCGTTACCCATGATCAAGAAGAAGCTTTAACGATGAGTGATAAGATTGTCATCATGAAAGATGGTGAAATCGAACAAATTGGTACACCACTAGAAGTATATAACGAACCAGTAAACGAATATTGTGCTCGCTTTATTGGTGATTCTAACATCATTGATGGTGTGATGAAGAAAGATAAACTTGTTTCATTTGATGATGCAGATTATGTATGCGTAGATCAAGGATTTAAAGAAAATGAACCAGTTGATATTGTTATTCGTCCAGAAGATATTGATATTGTTCCTAGAAATAAAGGTTTATTAAATGGTGAAGTAAAGTCTGTTTTATTTAAAGGTGTTCACTATGCTGTAATTGTAGAAACTAGTTCTGGTACGAGTAAGACAGTTACAATGCATGTGACGAAAAATAGAGACATTCGTAATGAAGCAGAACAAGAAAATATTTCAGCTAGTTCCTTCTATATGGACTTAGAAGACGTAGATAGCTTAACAGATAGTGAAGTTATTACTCGTGCTAATGCTCATGCTTGGAACGATGAAGATGAAGATATTTCTATTTCTAAAATTGAATATGATGTAAAGAAAGAAGTAGGTTCATATGATTGCTTATTCTCTACATCAAAAGGAACAGAAATTACTGTTAAGATTAATGTTATTAAACCAGCTGTTATTGAAGATAAAGAAAATGAAGAAGGTATCCAAGCATTTGATTTCTATAAGACAGTAGATGAAATTAATGAAAGTGTTGCCTTAGATACAGATTTAATTCTATGGGCAGATGCTTATGCATGGAATACAGAAGATGATTCTAAAGTAGAAATTTGGGATGTTAAATATGACTTCGATGATGAAAATATCACTGAAGGAGATTATCCAGTTACTTTCTCTACACAAGGTCGTGAATTCAAGATTGAAACAACAGATCATATTACAGAAGGCGAACGCATAGGTTTAAAGTGGAATCCAGAAGATATTCATATTATGCGTAAGATGGGGTAAGGATCATGAAGGGTTTTAGCAAGATGAGTTATCCATATATCATTTGGGCTGCAATTATGATTGTCGCTCCAATGATATTGATTCTACTTTATGCTTTTACAACAAAAGGGAACGATGTCTTAACATTCCAATTCTCTTTTGGAAATTTCTTAAGATTCTTTAGTGATGATGTCTTCCCTCAAGTATTAATTCGTAGCTTGAAGATGGCATTTGTCACAACATTTATCTGTATTTTGATTGGGTATCCTTGTGCATATTTCATTGCCAAAATGAAGCCAAATAGCCAAGGTGTAATGGTTTTACTTATTACATTACCTATGTGGATCAATGTATTAGTACGTACTTATGCTTGGCGTGGTTTACTGGGATATTTTGATTTGGATAGTGAGATTAAAGTCTATATTGGTATGGTTTATAACTTCTTACCATTTATGATTTTACAAATTTATACATCTATTTCTAAGATTGATCCTAATTTGATTGTTGCGGCTCATGACTTAGGTGCTAATGATAAAGAAACGTTTACTAGAGTGACTTTACCTCTATCTTTATCTGGGGTAGTAAGTGGTATTACACTTGTGTTCTTACCTGCTGTAAGTAGTTTCTTTATTCCTAAATTATTAGGTGGTGGCCAATATGTATTAATTGGTAACTTAATCGAAGATTACTTTATCCAAACAGGAGATTGGAACTTTGGTTCAGCAATTAGTTTAATTATGGCAATCATTATCTTAATTTCTATGGGTGTAATGAGAAAACTAGACCATTCTAGTGTGGAGGCATCAGAATGATTGAAAAGAAAACAAAACCACTAGAGAAGCTATATGTATTCTTAATTTTAGCTTTCTTCTATATTCCTATTATTTATGTAGTTTTATTTAGTTTTAACGAATCAAAAAGTTTAACAAAATTTACAGGCTTTTCATTAAAATGGTATGACAAGATGTTTAGTAATCGTACCATTATGGAAGCGATTGGTTATACCGTATTATGTGCTGTTATCGCAACTGTTGTTTCTACTATTGTTGGTACAATTACAGCAATCGGTTTATCAAAGAGTAAGAAAATTCTTCGCGAAGCAATTACACAAATTAACAGTTTACCAATGTTAAATCCTGATATTGTTACAGCGATTGGATTTATGTTGTTATTTACTTCATTAAAGATTGAAACAGGTTTTACCACAATGGTACTTGCTCATATAGCATTCTGTATTCCTTATGTTATTTTGAGTATTATGCCTAAATTAAGAAGTCTAGATCCTAATATTGCTGAAGCAGCTTTAGATTTAGGATGTACACCTCTACAAGCTTTATATAAGGTTATTCTTCCACAGATTAAACCTAGTATTATTTCAGGTGCTTTAGTTGCCTTTACGATGTCATTTGATGACTTTGTAATTTCTTTATTTACAACAGGTCCTGGTATTAACAATATTTCTATTTATGTTTATTCAAACGTAAAGAGAATTAATCCTACAATAAATGCTTTAAGTTCATTAATCGTATTTGTGATTACTGCAGTATTAATTGTGATTAATGTTGTACCAGTCATTAAAAATAGAAGGAGAAAAGGGAATGAAAAAATTGTTGAAGATATCTAGTGTATCTCTACTTGCTCTATCTACAACACTTGTTGGTTGTGGTGGAAGTGGTGGTTCATCAGATTATGATGCTGAAGAACTATATGGATGCAGTGTAATCAATGTATATAACGCAGGTGAATATATTGGTGATGATGTTATCTCTAATTTTGAAAAGATGTATAACGCTAAAGTAAATTATGATTTATTTGAATCAAATGAAATCATGTATACAAAGTTATTAGGTGGTAGTTCTTACGATGTATTAGTGCCAAGTGACTATATGATTGAAAGATTACTACAAGAAAATATGTTACAACCACTAGATAAAGACAGTTTAACAAATCTAGATCAATTAAATCCTGATGTAGTTGCTATGCAACAAGCATATGATCCAAATCTAGAATATTCTGTTCCTTATTTCTGGGGATCAGTTGGATTAGTTTATAACAAAAACAATGTCGATCCTGAAGAAATTGAAGCGAAAGGTTGGGATATCTTACAAGATTCTAAATATTCGGGAAGAGTATTTATGTATGACTCACAAAGAGATGCTTTCATGGTAGCCTTCAAAGCTCTAGGTTATTCTATGAATACTGAAGATGACGATGAAATTAATGATGCATATGAATGGTTAAAGACAATGGCTAAAAATGTTAATCCATCATATGTAACAGATGAAGTTATTGACGGCATGGTTAATGGGGAAAAAGATATCGCCGTTGTTTACTCAGGAGATGCTGCATATATCTTAAGTGAAAATGAAGATATGGCTTGGATTGAACCATACCAAGGAACAAATAACTGGTCTGATTCTATGGTTATTCCTAAGAACGCATCTTGTCCAGGATTAGCTAATGCATTTATTAACTATATTACGGATTATGATGCTGCTTATAGCAACTCTGAAACAGTTGGTTATACTAGCCCTAACTTAGAAGTAATGGAAGTATTGTCTAGCGAAGATGGTGATTACTATGAAAATCCAGCATACTTACCACGTACAAACTATGATAAAGATGAAGTATTCCATTATAGTGATGTATTAAAACAAAAGTTATCTGATTTGTGGAACAAAGTAAAAATTGGTAGTTAATCATAAGGGAACTTGCTTAGGTGAGTTCCTTTTTTGGTGCAATATTTAGTTAGTAAGAAATATCGCAAGTATTCAGCTATAATATAAATAACAAAATATTTACGAGAAAGGAAATTTAATATTATGGCAAGATTAGTTGTGGGGTTAGATATTGGTGTTACTTCAGTCGGTTATGGAGTGATTGATATTGATAACGGTGAGTTTGTTGATTATGGTGTTAGACTTTTTGAAGAAGGTACTGCTGAAAATAACCTAAAGAGAAGAACTGCTAGAGGTAGAAGGAGATTATATAGACGTAAGAAAACGAGATTAAGTGATATGCAATTATTACTTAAGAGCAAAGGTATTATGTCTGAATCTTACAAGCCATTAGATAATGTTTATGAAATAAGAAAAAAGGGCTTAAATGAAAAGCTTTCTAATGATGAACTAACAGCGGCTATCTTACATTTAACAAAACATAGAGGTAGTTCTTTAGAAACTATTGAAGATGACGATGCAAAAGTTAATGATGCTGAAAAGACAAAAGCAATTTTAAGTGAAAATGCCAAAAGTTTAGCTACAGGTAAATATATTTGTGAAGTCCAACTAGATCATTTGAGTTCTAGTGGTAAGGTTCGTGGTGTACATAATAATTTTAAGACTACAGATTATATAAACGAAGCAAAAAAAATACTATCTAATCAAGATTTAGATGATGAAACAATTGCAAGTATTATTAAGATCATTTCTAGAAAACGTGCTTATTACGATGGACCAGGTAGTGAAAAATCTCCTACTCCATATGGTCAATGGTTTATTGATGAAAATGGGGAATTAAGTCATATAGGATTGATTGAAAAAATGAAGGGTAAGTGTAGTGTTTATCCTGATGAATATCGTGCTCCAAAGATGTCTGTTAGTGCCGAATTATTTAACTTTTTAAATGATTTAAATAATATGACTGTTTTAGATGAGCATTTAGAAGTAAGTCAAAAAGAAATAATTCTTAAAGAAGTATCTGAAAAAGGAACAATTTCTTTCAAAAAATTAGCAAAGCTAGTTGATTCAAGTGAAGAAGAAATTGAAGGATATCGTATAGATAAAAATGAAAAGCCATTATTAACTGAATTCAAAGGTTATAAAGAGTTAAAAAAAGTATTTAAGAATCATAATATAGAGGTTTCTTTAAAAGATTATGAATTACTAGATTCTATTTCTCAAATTCTTACAGATGAAAAAGGATTAGATAGAAGAATTGCACAACTAAAAGAGTTAAATCTTTCTGAAGCTGTAATAAATGATTTGGCTAAATTAACAAAATTTTCTGGCTATCATGCATTATCATTCAAAGCAATGAGAGTACTAAATACAGAGTTATATAAGACTTCTTATAATCAAATGGAATTACTATATCAATTAGATTTATATGACAAGAATAGAACATCAATGAAAGGTAAAAAGAATATTGAACCTGATAATGATGCAATTTTATCTCCAGTAGCTAAACGTTCTCAAAGTGAAGCAATTAAAGTAGTTAATGCATTAAGACATAAATATGGTGAATTTGATTCTGTTGTTATAGAAATGACTCGTTCAAAAAATTCAAGTGACGAAAAGAAGAGAATTAATGATATTCAAAAAAGAAATGAAGCTAATAACAAGAAAATTGATACGATTTTAAAAGATATTGGATATGATCCTGAAAAAGTACCAGGCAAGGTTAAAGCTAAAATTGCATTGTATGATCAACAATGTGCGAAAAGTGCATATACAGGTGAAGCATTAGATTTAAGAAGAATCATTACTGATGAATCTTATACAGAGATAGACCATATTATTCCTATATCTATTTCATTAGATGATTCTCAAACAAATAAAGTGTTAGTTACTAGAACAGAAAACCAACATAAGGGAAATCTCACGCCTTTAATGGCGATAAAAGCAGGTAAATTTCCTGGATTAACAGAGGAAGAATATAAAATAAGAATTTCTTCAATGCCTAGTATTCCTGGAAAGAAAAAGAGAAATCTTTTATATGAAAAAGATATTACAAAATATGATGTTATCAAGGAATTTATCAATCGTAATTTAGTTGATACAAGCTATGCATGTAGAACAGTATTAAATACATTACAAGATTATTATAAAGATAATGGAATAGATACTAAAGTTCATACAATTAATGGACATGTTACAAATTTATTTAGAAAGCAAATTAAATTAAATAAAGACCGTGATGCAAATAATCTTCACCATGCGGTAGATGCTTTAATTGTTGCGTCAGTGAAGAAGTTAAATCTATTAGATACGTATTTATCTAAATATACATTTGATCATTTTTATAATAATGAAACAGGTGAAGTTAAAGAAGTACCTGATTTAGTAGAGGTTCCTGATGAAAAGGAATATTTAAATTATGATTATATTCGCTATATCGTTTATTTAAAGAATTTATATGATGAAAGCTGTAAATATTATCAATATAGTTTAAAAAAATCAGATATGCATTATGCGCCAATAAAAATATCATATAAGATTGATACAAAACCAAATAGGCAAGTTGCAGACGAAACAATTTATAGCACTAGAACAACTGAAAAAGGTGTAATGTTAACAACAAAAGTTAAAGATATTTACGCAAATGAGAAAAGTAATATAAAGATGATAAATGGCATTATTAATGGTGATAGTTCTTTAATTATGAAAGATAAAGATCCACAAACTTATGCTCAAATCGAAGAAATCGTATTACATCATTTTAATGAGTTTAAAGATAGAAAAGACCATTACAAACTAAATAAGGGTAAATATGAACTGGTTGGTGAAAATCCTTTAACAGCTTATAAAAACGAATTTGGACCAATACATAAATACTCTAAAAAGGGTAATGGACCAGCAATTATTTCTGCTAGAGTGTATGAAGAAAAATTAGGTAATCACCAAGATATATCGAAAAATTATAATGTAAAAGATAAGAAAGTGATTATCAAACAATTAAGTCCATATAGAACAGACTTCTATTTATGTGAAGATGGAAAATATAGATTTGTTACTGTTAAATACAATGATATTCATTTTGAAAAGAGTAGAAATAAATATGTCATTGATAAAAAGTGGTATGAAAACCAACTTGCATCAAAAGGTATAACAGATAACGATAAGTTCCAATTTTCTTTGCACCACCATGAATTAGTAGGTTTACAAAAGAAACCTGGAAGTACTTATATTTATGATGAATCACAAGAAAATAGTGATTTAGAACCAATGTATCACGATAGTACAAGTTATGAAATCTTAAAATTTACAGCTACCAATGATGATAAAGCAGCTAAATTTGAAGTTAAGCCTCGATATAAAAAGAGCAAAAAAAGATTGATATTAACTGTTACCGCAATGACTTCTATGAAGAAATATGCAACAGATGTTCTAGGTAATTTGTATGAAGTTACAGATAACAAGTTGAAATTGGAGTTTGAATAATATATTATAAAGGTGGTTAAATTCTAGCGAAAGAATTGATGACCTAACAAAACAAGGGTTTATCCCGGATTCGGCTCTACGGAGCCTTTTCTTTTTTATGGGTTATCGAATAATTTATGTAGAGAAAAGTGAATATTTGCGATTATATTTGGATAATTTGAAAGTTGAAATAAATGATAAGACAGACGTAAGTTTTCCAATAGCAGATATTCAAATTCTTGTGATTGATAATTATAAATCAACATTAAGCATACCTTTAATTAATAAACTTACAGAAAATAATGTTTGTACGGTAATTTGTGGTATAGATCATTTACCGAAAAGTTATATTCTGCCAACGAATGGAAACTTTGCATCAAGTGGTAATCTATTTAAGCAAATTAATTGGTCTCAAGATAAAAAAGACTATATGCATGCAGAAATAGTGAAACATAAAATTGCAAATCAAATTGAAATTCTTAAAGAAAACAATCGTGGGTTTGGCGTAACGGAAAAACTATACGATTATATTGATTCTGTGGTTCCAGGAGATCAAACAAATAGGGAAGGATTAGCTGCTAAAGTTTATTTTAGAGCTTTATTTGGACCTGATTTTGTTAGATTTAATGAAGATGTAGTAAACGCTGGATTAAACTATGGTTATAGTATTTTTCGCTCGCTAATCACATCAATCATTGTAGCCAAAGGATATATTCCAAATTTAGGATTATTTCATAAAGGCAAACAAAACATGTTTAATTTAAGTGATGATATCATTGAAGTATTTCGCCCAATCGTAGATAACTATGTATTTAATAACATGACTGAAGATATTTTATTTAAACAAATTCATAGAGACGAACTAATAGAATTAACAAATAATAAAGTGGTAATTGATGAACGTAAGCAAACAATTGCTAATGCAATAGGCGTTTACTTAGATTCTATTTTTAAATTTATGGATGATCAAAATGAAGCAAATATATTATTTCCTAATCCAGTAATTTATCCTAATGATTTATGATTTTATGAGATTAATGCTATTTTTTGACTTGCCTGTAGTAACAAAAAAGGATAGATATAACTATTCTCAATTTAGAAAATATCTAATTCAAAATGGTTATATCATGCTGCAATATTCTGTATATTGTAAGCTTTTTGCAAATAGAGATGCATTAGAAAATCATGTTTCTATTTTACAAAAGAATGTTCCACCCAAAGGACAAATAAGAATTATGGCAGTAACAGAAAAGCAATATGCAAAAATAGAAATCATACTAGGTGGTAAGTCATTAAGAGAAGAAATAGTTGGATCAAGTACATTTGTAAAAATATGAATAAGTTAACTGTGGTAAATGGAAACTGGAAATTAAATATATTTTTAAACAAGAATAAAGTGATAATCGGTCAAAGTATTCATGCAAAGAATCAAATCAAGCAAAATATAAGAGCTTATTTTTATGCGGGTGATAGTGAGTATAGAAAAGAAAATGATATTGAAGCAAAATTAAATCTAAATGATGATACATTCATGCTGAAAAGAACAAATTTTATGGAAGTGAATTCGGATTATTCAATAGTTGAAGATTGTAAATTAGGAACAAAATCATTAATGGCTAAATATTATGAATGCATATTAAATGAAAACGAATATTTTAATTCAATTAATACTATTGATATTCTATTTGAAAGTTTAGCAAATGAGATATCAGATAGTAATGAACTTCTTAAAACTATTTTTGCTAAGATGACAGCTAAACAATTAATTAAGTTAATGAAACCATATTATTTTAATGAATATCAAAAAGATGAATTTGATTTAACTTATGATGAAATTATTACTTTTCAAATCTTGCTAATTCAAGAAATACAAAAAAGAAGTTTATATGAAAATACAATTATATTAATAGATATTCCTTTAATCACTCCTGATATTTATAAACAAATAGCAGAAATAAAGAATGCATACACAATTGTATTAACAAATAACTATATAAACTCAATAGATATTCAAGATGTCATGCTTGCAGAAAATGAATTTCTAGATTTTGCGGATCAATACTATATTTACGAACAATTTGGTGAAATAAATGGCGAAAGAAAGATAATTGAAGAGGTGTATTTAATGATTAAAAGGTATTTAGAACAAAAGTATGCTTATAAAAATGTTGATATTGTAAACGAAATCAAGAACTTTTCTCTTAAACAAGTAAATTAGTTTTAATCAAATTTAAATAATCTCAAAATATGTTATACTAATTTTGAGGTTTTGTTACCATCAATTTTTTCGCTAGAACAAGACTTTTTATGCATGTTTTAGACTATGCAAAATAGTTTTGTTACCATCAATTTTTTCGCTAGAACAAGACCGAAGTTCACAGTTCCTAGATGAATTTACTTGTTTTGTTACCATCAATTTTTTCGCTAGAACAAGACATATCTCTATGACTTATT
>CAVIQY010000022.1:0-29458 GCA_963645035.1 bacterium
CTCCTCACAAAAATAACTAACATCATTATAAAACAAAAATGATGAAAGCGGTTACCGAAATGCACTAAAACTGTCTACTTAGCACAAAAGTGTTATTTTCCTTTTACATCTTCTTCTTTATATAAACTGTAGAATTCACAATATATTCGTTTTGTTCCCTCGTACTTGTTTCCTGAAACATTCTTTATCCCATAAACTTCATGAATACTATATGGTAAATTTTCTAAAGAGCTTCTTGTCGCTATTACATAATAATTTGAAGAGTCTTGTGCCATTTTAGAGAATTTTTTGCTTTTGACAAAATCTTCACCTTCATCGATAAAAACGATTTTATCTTCAATAGCTTTTAAATTCATCTCCCAATTTATTGAAGTTAATACAACACATTCTTTTTCAGACATAATTGTAATACCACTATTCTCTTTATCTCGTTGATATGCCGCAATCATATCAATAAGCGTTGTTTTTCCTGTAGCACTATCTCCTCTTAAAATCGTTATATTTCTTCGTATAGTGAATTTATATTGTTTTCTAGAGTCTTTTACTACAATTTCATATTTACCCTTCATCGTCATCACCCTTATGAAGTAAATCTAGTATTTGATTTAGATATTCTGCTCTATTATGTACGATTGTATGCGTATTTAGAATCATCGCTTCAAAATCTTTATCTCCAAAATCCATAATATGATGTAATGTGATATTTACATCTTCATCTGATTTTTTCGCTAATTTTAAAATCCATTTTGCACAATTATCGCCACACGTAGACGCATTAAAGAAATGTTTATGATCATGTTGTAATAGAAGTAATGTTTTCACACCACCTGATAGTTTCGTTGCCGGAATTACGCCTAAATACTTACTACGAACAGTTTGTGGTGCAATTACTTCAGCTTTATCAATTGCTTTAATCATCTTTTGAGAAAATGGATCTTCTAACCAAAAATCTAAATATGTATGATCAAAATAGACAGAAGTATTATAGATTTCATCTTTTCTACTACCTACATAGATGTTTAACATATTCTTTTCTCCTCTCTTTAAAAGTATCGCACAATTCTTATTTATTTTTGGATAAATTCAATGTACTTATAATTGCTTCTAGTTTCTTCATATCTAATGGTTTAGCAAGATGCGCTGTCATTCCTGCATTTAATGCATTTTGAATATCTTCTGAGAAGGCATTAGCAGTCATCGCGATAATTGGTATCGTTTTTGCTTCAGGATGATTTGAGCTACGAATAAGCTTTGTTGCTTCATAACCATTCATTACAGGCATTTGTACATCCATTAAAATCGCATCATATGCATATGGTTGAGACTCAATAAATGCATCTACGATTTCCTGACCATTTTCATATACTACAGAACTAGCTCCAGAATGTTCTAGTAATAACTGTAATACTTCCCCATTTAATTCATTATCTTCAGCACATAAGAATCTTAATCCTTTTAGTACTGATTCTCCTTGTTTTTGGATTACATCACTAATTACTTGTGGTGTAGCTTCATCGTTATAAATAATAGGGAATTCTAGTATTACTGTAAAAGTTGATCCTACACCTTCTTCACTATCCACATGGATTGTTCCACCCATTAAATCAACGATATTTTTTGTAATAGCCATTCCTAGACCAGTACCTTGTATCTTACTTGTCATAGAATTTACTTGTCTCGTAAATGGTTCAAATATCTTATCTAAGTAATCTTTTGATATACCTATACCATTATCTTTCACTTTAAATTCGATACATTCATGATCTTTCGTTCGTGTTGGTAATCCTGTAACAGTTAACTCAATCTTTCCATTACGATTTGTATATTTCACGGCATTTGTTAATAAGTTAGATAGGATTTGATATAAACGTGTACCATCTGTTCGAATAGAATCGTATTGGATATGGTTAACAGATATTGTAAATGTTTGATTTCTATCTTCAGCTTGAGGTCGAATGATATTATCAATTTGACTAATTAAAGAAGATAATTTCACTTCTTCTATTGTCATTACTGCAGTACCACTTTCAATCTTACTCATATCTAAGACATCATTTACGATCCCAAGTAATAATTCACTAGATTCTAATATCTTATTCAAGTGATCACTTAATAATTCAGGTTTATCTAGTTCATTCTTCATGAGTCTAGCAATATTAATAATCGCATTCATTGGTGTACGAATATCATGACTCATATTTGATAAGAATGAACTCTTAGAGCGATTCGCTTCTAATGCCGTCTTATAGGCTTCTTTTAAAGCAACTTCCATACGGTCATTACGATTATGCATTTCTGTTACATCTGTAAAGATCATTGCCATCTTCTTAGGCACTCTATTTTCTTCACTTAGTTTAAGACATTGTATACGTACCCACTTACATTCTTCTTTAATCTTCATTTGTACTTCAAATTCATAATGATTAGTCGAACTAACTAAGGCATGAGATAACTCAGCTATAGATAGCTTATATCTTAAGCTTTCTCTTTCTTTTTCTAAGAATGTATCTGTCAAATAAAGACGTAAAAAGTCTTGATAGTTCCCATCAATTAAATCAGGGAATAGTTGGTTATTTCCTCTAGAAAATATACGATAACTACCATTAAATAAATCTACATATAAAGTTAGTAAAGATTGTTGTACCATTGCTTCAACAAAGTCATGATTCTCTCTACTATTTTCATATAAGATATGAATTAACTTATCTTTCTCATCTTGTACATCAGAAATATGGTTATACCAATCTAATGCCTTTTCTTCACTTTCTTCATTACTCTTTGTAATACCATAAGTTTCATAATATGTTTGTATACGATTAATACTTAATATCTTTTCTAAATCTTCTTGTAATAAAACATCTTGTTCGATGAGTTCTACTAAACTAGGATTGTAGAATGTTCCTTTACCTAAAGATAATTCCATTAAACAATCTTTAAAACTCTTAGGCTCTCTATAACTTCTACCAACAAAATCAGTACTAGCACAAATACAATCCGATAAATGAATTAAATCAATAAAGAAACGATAATTAGACTTTGTGTTATCGAATTCTTCAGGATATCCCATTGTACCGTCATATGACTTATGATGTCCTAATATCACATCATGATATGGATCAAAATAAGGTATCTTCTTGATTAACTCAATGCCAGACTCTGGATGTTTCTTGATACTATCTTTTTCTCTTTTCGTTAGTTCTCTAGTTTGTTTAGTGACAATATCCGCGATTTGTATCTTACCAATATCAAAAATCATTGATGCTTCAGAAACATAATGATATAGTTCATTTTGTTTTTCTAATACGTCTACAGTATTTTTACAATTTAATGAATCAATTAATAATTCTGGTTCCTTATCTAATGCATTACGCAATAAACATGTCGCAACTTGACTCACAATACGAGAATGAATCATTGTAATGTCATCTCGACTAACCGCAATATTTAGTAGTGTATTGTAGTCACCTTCTCCAGACGCCACTACTTCCATGAAGTTAAATAATGTTCTACCGATAATATCATTCACAAAGCTAGAATTCATTGTTTTAGGTAATTCATGAATCAATTTAATATAACGGTCTATATATCTTCTTCTTAATGTTTTATCCCCATGGTATTCATTCCCGTAAATATTGAGATTTTCAATAATCGCAGGCATTTGTCTCGTAATGACTTGAAATAATCTACTATTCACAAATTCTCTAGAATCATCATAAGTTTCTTTTTCTAAGCTATGTTCACAAAATTGAACAGCTTGATTAATAAATTCTGTACATGTTATTTCATCTAAAAAGAACTGACATCGAATGTAGTTACAATAAATCTCATCAGGCATTTCATAGATATCAGGATTTTCTTTTAATGATTCTTCATAGTAGTAATACAAGATGTCTTTCGCTTCTTTTACCACATCTTTTGATATTTCATCTTTGTCTTTTCCTAATACATAGCCACCAAAGATATCATATTTTAATTCTTTAATTAACCCATCAAAATCATATTGATGTTCATCTAAGGCACGCACTTTTGGATCATTCCAAAACTCTTCCGCTTCTTGAACATCTTTTCTTAATTCATCTATTTCAGCAATAGAAAAGTTAAGCTTTACAATTGCTTTATTATAAAACGCATGAATAATTCTTTTTCTTGACACAAACGTTTCTAACTCAAAGTAACAATCTTTAAAAGAACATAACTCTTCAAAACAAGCTAATGCCTTCATTCCATCTTCTTTAGAATAGACACTATTATAGAACTTACCTAGTAGATTTAATGTAGCGATATATTGTTCTAGAGAACCTTGTTCCTTAAAGTAAGGAGCTAAGATTTCACATACATCTGTCATTACCGCATTATCAAAGTATCCTTCTTCATTCATTTCTACGATTTCATCAATGAGATACTCTGCTATTTCTTGTGTTAAATCAATTCTACCTTCTAAAAAAGGACGAATATATGTACTTAATAATCCTTCATTTTCAATATATAGTTGATGCATCAAATTATATTTTTGTTGAATCTTCTTAATCCACTCTTCTTCATTACTAGCTTTAGTTAATCCTTCAACAATTTCATTTTCTTTATCTAGATTACTTTTATATTTTTGATAAAAACTCTTTAACCCACTAACACTAAACATGATGCATTTCCTTTATTCATAAGTATATCATGAGAACTTATCATCAATTTAAAAAGGTTGCCTTTTCAAACAACCTTCATTTCTTATTTTTCAAGATAATATCTCGTACCACCTTGGTCAGTATCATATGTCCAAGTAATTGAATCTACAATTAAATCCCGTTCCTTGTCATATACAACGAGTGTTATACCAGGACGATCATTTGTATATTCTTGATTATCTACTAAGATATCACTATAAGATTCATCTTGATTACTAGAGATATATACATAATGATTATTGATACTTGTTTCTAAGTAACCTGCTTCAGTATCTGATACATTTTTACTTACTAGTTTTTGATTATCATAGACACCAATCATATAGGAATATAAGTCATCAAATCCTAGTTTCTTTAGACCACTTTTATATTCAGCATATTTTGTTTCATCTAAATAACTACTTGTAATTAGCACTGTATACTTATCGTTATTTATCACGTCTACATATGCATCAAAATCAGTGATATTCATTAAATATGAATCACCATTAGCGTAGATCAAGTTCCATTTATCTATTGTTGTAGCTTGAACAGATTCAATACCATGTACTGTTGCGTAATATTGATTTACCCATAATAAGCGATATGCGGATATATCCCCTAATCCATAATATGGATTATAAGATGTCTCAAATTCACTATTTAATGTATAAATAACTGGATTTACGTTTCCTTTACTCTTTTCTCTAGCAACATATGCCTCACGTTTCATATATTGATAACGTGTATAGAATAAATCAGGTAATGTTCTTAAATAGTTAAATGAAGTAAATAAGACTAAACAAGATAATAAGACATTTACATATAACTTAACTGTTTTCTCGTTACTAACTAGATGTATTGGAATACAAGCACCAATAATTAAGAATGTTGTAGCTCCAAACATAGAACGATCAAATAGTACTGGTACTGGAGATAAGATAATCGCAAATACAGCAGCTATACCACAAAGCGAATAAAATACACTATATGTAATTTCTTCTTTTTTCTTTTTATAAGTAATCGCTAAAGCAATACCAACTGCTAGTAGTATAAATAAAACAATCTGTCCTGTTTCTAATACATCTAAGAAGCCATTAAAATCATGAATAAAGTCATAAATCTTACCATTTGTACTAATAAAATCTTGGGCTCTTACTTTATTTCCTGGTGCGAATACCATAATGAGAAAGCCTATAATTGATCCTACAAGTCCTGTAATATTCCATGATTGTAGTTTCTCTTTTTGATATAACTTATAGCCTAGAATAAATAGAATCATTAAAATTAAGGCACCACCAGTATTCTCATTTGTCCACCCCGCAATAATCCCACCTAGTAACATAAGTACAACTGAATGTTTGTGACTATCTTCTAAACGATATGGCAATAAGAATCGTAACACAATCGTTGTGGTCCACAAGTAGTTACAAGAACCAGTTTCCCATAATACTGTTTGGCCAAGCAAAGGAACACATAAAAATACTAGTAAACAAATGATGATATATAAAATCGTATGTTTCTTTTCTGAATCTTTTGTAACATGTAAATAAATTAAATATGTAAAATAGACAAAGCATAAAGAATTACAAACATTAAAAATCATCTTAGGCATCGCTAAGAATATTCTTGCGATAATATGTGCAACGCTTCTTCCCGTCCAAGTCATATATTGCACATATTCACGTTTAAAGATATCAATTAATCCCGATTGAATTTGATATCCTAAGTCATCTGATGTCGTCACAACTAATAAATTCAAGATGAATATTAGTATAAATTCTATTACCATCACAACATGAGTCGGTTTAGACAAATAGTCTTTAATCTTCTGTCGCATTCGTTTCTCCTAATCTTTTTTTATAAAAGTTAAATTCATTATAACATTACCAATCATTACGATTATTGATTGTTTTCTTTTCTATTGATATACCAAATCGCACCCATAATACTAATTCCTGTAATTATTCCATACAGTATTAAATTAGGCTTATACTTCATTACAATGTGATGACTACCTTTAGATAATGTAAAGCCAACAAAGCCATTATTTACTTTTTCTATCTTTATTTCCTTATCATTATCATATACTTTCCAATTGGAATCATATCCAATACTTGTCACAACATAATCATGATCATCTAATATTTCTATATCACCACAATATGAATCTTTACTTACTTCAACATTAGTAAATCTTGAATGTATGTCTTTATCATTAAGACGCGTATCTTCTAATAAGTATAAATTTGGTTCAAGATATTCATTTTCGTTATAATTACTCGTTACATAAATATATACTTCTTTAGCATCATCTGGAATCTGATCAATTGTATAAGAATATTCATCTATTTCTTTATAGGAAACACTATTACCACAAGCATCATAATAATCTAATACCACTTTTGCGTTTTTATTTTGTATAGAATAATCAACCACAATATATCTATCTTTATCCGAAAGCTTTAAGCAGTGATTCTCCAATACCTTATTCTTTGGTAAACATTGCTCATCATATGATCCACCATCTTTTTCTACAATCGCATAGTGTTGCATCAAAACATCTTGTTCAAATACAGGCAAATCATTTATATCACTTTGATTTATTGCATTAGAAACACTATATCCTAGTCCCATTTCATTGGTATTTTTGTATAACTTATAATCATCTGTTTCTTCTATTAGCGTCATATCATCCGATACGAGTGAAGAATCATTGTAATTTACAAAATATCTTAATCCAGCTAATTCTTTTGTTATATATTTACTACCAATAGTAGGTACAAATTGATCACTAGAGAAATGTTTATTCGCCCATTCATATGTTTCAAAGTTATAAACGCTTAAATAGGAACTAAAGCCTTCATAATGTTGCATTAAAGCATCATTATAATTGTCAAAACGTATTTTACTTTGATCTATTCGATAATAACCTGATGTATCTTGTGTAGTTCTAATCGTATCTAAGCTTCTTGTATCGTATAGTTGACTACTATATGTCGACCAATTACTAAAGCTTTCTGTCATAAAATGAAAATTATTGAAATAACGAAGTGTTAAACAATATAGCATTTCTATAGCTACACTAAATATTACGAATATTTCCTTTTTATGTTTAAAACCATAGAAACTTATACTAGCTATGACAATTAAAACAACTGTATTAACAAGTACATTCCACTTATTTAAATCACTGTGTAATTTAAATAGAACACTAATACCACAAGCAATCACTAAGATAATACTTGTATAAATCAAACTCTTTTTATGTTTTAAATCAAATATATTTCCTTCAGATAACGAGTAAGAAACAAATATTGTACATAATACTGATAAGAAAAATCCCCATCTAGCAGAGTTATTCCCATTTAGTACTAAGTTAGAATATGGTGTAAATTCTAAAAGAATGAGTACTACAATTCCAACTACTAGAGGTTTGTATTTATTTAACGCATTCTTATAATTTAACAAAACACAGTAAACAAATAAGATTGAACTATACGAATAAAATAATGGACTAGTAACCCCAACAAATGCGTTTACATACATATTGTAATCATAGTCATTTGTAATCGGAGATAAGAGTGATGTAAATACCGCAAAGATATCTTTAATACTTTTAATAACAGGTAAAACTTCAAAACTAACACGATAATTCGATAATACAGATTTAATATTTGGAATAAGTACTATTGCACTACATCCTAGTCCTAGTAATACCGCAACGAGAAACTTTAAGAATGTAGTGATATAACATTTAAACGTAACCTTTTCATTTAACATAAATATTCTGATTGAAAAATACACAAGCAAAAAGAATAAATTCATATATACGTTATATAAATTACTAATACTACTAAAGGTTACGATAAATAATAAAAGTCCATATTTATGATTAAATGCTTTTTCACATCCTATCATTAGTAGGATTGTATAGAGGATAAAATCCGCAAAATATGGATAATGTGCAAAGAAAATCGTAAAACTATTAAACGATAATATTAATGAACCTATAAAACATGCAAAATCAGATACCTTTAAATATTCATGTAAATAGTGATAACTAAGAATACCTAATACAATACTTCTAATATAATTAACTATAGGAATAAAGAAAGGAATCCAATTTCTACTTGGCAATAATAAAAACAAGTAAAAGCTTGGTGATCCAAGTACTGTCCAAAAATGTACAAATGAACTTGCCCCAAGTCCTACATTACTATCCCATAATGAAAAGGATCCTGAATGAAATATATCGTACATATGTGTATACATTTGTATCACTTCATTTGTTTCATCCGCAAAAAATATATTTGTATGTTTTGTTAATACTAGAAACAATATTACAAATAGATGTATACATGTTATTGTTCCACATAATTTAAAAAGATTTTTCTTATTCATATATAAATCTATTTATACCCCACTATTTAAATTTATTCTCCAGGTATATATGTTCCTAATCCTCTAACAAAAGCTAATAATCCAGTTGATAACATACATCCACAAATTCCAACGATTAACATCAACGCAATTAAATCTAATTCTTTCTCATAGTATTGATAAATACTACTAATATTAGTCATAATCGCAATAAGAAGGAATACAAGACTACCAAAAGTCGCTCTTACAGGATAAGTAGGTGACGCAATCATTACAAGCATACTGATATAACCTAAGATACAAAAAATAACGCCAATATTTAACTTATTTTCTTTTTTGGTAATAACCTTCTTTTTTAGTACATAAGTTATATATAAAATCACATTTGTAGGTAATAACCAATTTAACCAACTATTCACTTGCCCATGTCCTCTGTAGGCAATCGCCATTAATCCTGAAGAAAATTCACTCGATCTAACACTATTACCAGGAGCTAGAATTAATAGTGCACATCCTAGTGCCCATAACACAATGGATATCACTAACCAAATTTGAACTTTTTCATGTCTTTTTATTTCAGAAACTAATAAAAATAGTAGGAACAACAATAATGTAGGAGATGTATTTTCATTTCCCCATCCAGCTAAAAAACAAAAAGGTAATAATAAATAATCTTTAGCACTTAATGATTCTTTTCTAAATATTTTCACTGCAGGATATATCGCCACTAGCATAATCAAAGTAGTCCACAAATAATTTGCTGATCCTGTATACCATAAAACTGTTTTTTCAAATGCAGGATTCAAATAATATAAACAACCAAGTACGATTGAATACAAAAATATAGAAAACTTTCCTGTCGCAATTTTAACAATCATATAGGCAAGTAAAAAGAATGCGATTGTGATGAGTAGAGATGAAATAGGTTTACCAATCAAAAATAGTAGTTGAGCAATACTATGAGCTACTGTTCTACCCCCCCATTCAAAATAATGATGAATTTGGAAATCAATGATGTCATTTATACTTGAAAGAGGTTCATCACTTTTCCATTTCATACAATAAATCAAATCATCCGATCGATATTCTTTTGTATATAATGCAAAAAATAATAAACAAAATGCGATAACAAGACATATGATTTGAACTATTTTTTTATTTTTGTCATACCAATTTACTATTTTATTCATAAATCTTCTTTCTAAAAATTAATTCTCATTTGTATCCTGAAGTAAATCCGTTTCATCAGGCACATAATCTTTATTTACTCTTAATACTACCCATGTGTTATTTTCAAATATCTTTTCTAAATAACCTTTATGTTCTAGTTTTGCATATGTTTTTTCATACCAACCACGTTCATCATAGATAGATAATGTATTACTCATTACAACATAATCCGCATCACTACCACTAATTACGGTATATAACTTAGAAAAATCTGCTCCATCTTCAATACTGCCATCGCCTTCATACATCTTAGAAGGATAGAACATTAATACTAAATCTCTATTTTCTCCATAGTTTTCTTCTGCTATAGCCGTTCTAAAGTCTGTAGAACTAAATGTCAAAACAATATTTGGAACATATCCTTTCATACTAATATCTTGAGAAAGAATTGATGGCTCACTTCCTTCACTAGCTAAATGGCTACTTACATAGTCATATAACTCCCATGAGTCTTCCGTTACCTTTGTTTCAAAGTTATAACCTTCTTTAGGAGGATCTAATGGTTTACTATAAGGTACAGTTAAGCTGCTATATGCCATAGGTGCAGAAATTGCACTAGCGATAGCCATACCACCATAAGCTAAACCATAATTGATGTATTTAAACGATGTAATATGTTCAAAATTTTGAATCATAAATGTCATGACAAATGGATTCGTAAATAAATCAAACGCTCTAGCATACGCTCCAGCTGTTAAATATGTCGCAATTGCAGGACAAACTAATGGATTTAAGAATAATAAGATAATCATAAGTAAGAAAAATTTATACTTTGTATGATATTTATAATTTACACATTGTCCAATTAGTAAAATATAGAAAATGACATTACGTACTAATTCATTATGATCTAAATGTGTTGTTAGGTTTACACCCATATCATCTATACTTCTTACCGCAAAATAGAAACTATATCCATATTCTGTATCTTTCTTCATAAAAGACACAACAACTAGTCCTACTAGTACAACAGGTAATATTATCTTACCTACACGGCATACTTTATCTAAATTTTTTCTTAGAAGATACGCAATACCGATTAAGAAAGCCATGGCTACGATTAAGATTCCCATCACTTTAAAATAACTTGTATCATTAGGTAGAGCATAAATTAAAGCATAATGAAATACCGGTAAGCATGACACAATAAAGCTAATCCAATGTTTAATTCTAGTTTCATTGTTAAAGCACATATAGAAAAATAAACCTGCTAAGATAAATGCACTCATAAAGAATCCAGAACTAGTCATACTAATACTTGCATAATAAGAACACATTAAAGGAATAAATAACTTCTCATTCTTACTCCTAATATATAAATATGCTAGTAACATACTTTGTCCTATCGCTACAGTACGAATTGTATTGCCAAAGAAAGCGAGTGTCGTATTGAAGTAATTAGAATAGTATGGAGAAAGAACTAAGATTACTAAAATTATGCCAATAACCTTAGTATATTTTTTATATAGCAAGTTCACACTATTCACGACTAAGTTTCCTAGTGACATACCATACAAAATTGTCGCACCCCATATATAGATTGGTGTAAGAGATTCCTTAAAATTAAATAATGTTTTTACACTTCTAAGAATCATACTCCAAAAATAATAATAAGATGTATAGTCATGAATCGGATAAAGTGTATGTAGATATTTACCAGACGCATATACCATATGACCAAAATAAGAACTAGAAGCGCCTTCAATTACCTGGCTCAAATAACTTACAGTATCGAAATAGGTATTATTCGTCGTAAATTTACTAGAAGATATACATAAAATTACCGTAATGAGTATTCCTATCCCTAAACTAGCTAAGTTCACTAGTTTTGGTAATACATTTACTCTTAGTAATAAACATAATACTGGTCCTAGTACAAGTAATATCCAAAATAAGATATATGCACTATCTGTTGTACCACCTGTTCCTACATTGAAATAAATATAGATTTGAAATATTGCCAAAAGAAAGAATATACCTAATAACGTACAATCTATCTTTTTTAAGGGTTTAATAAACTTCTGGAATATCTTTCCATAGAAGTATCCACTTAGTAATAAAAATATATTTACAACTACTGATAAAGATATAATATCTGTATTCCAATTTTCAAAAAAATAACCTATTGTCATAACTCATCCCCAATTCCCGTTTATTATAACATCATATAGTTCTGACTTTTAGTAGCTAAAAGAAAAGACTATGAATTTGTATAGTTCATAGTCTAATTTTGTATAACTATTGATTGACTTCTTTTTTGTATTCTTCGTAATCTCGAATATATTCTTTACCATCATAATGTGTACTAGCTAATACTAAGATGACCGAATCATTAGAGAATTCATACATTTCTTTCCAAATCATTTTAGGGATATATACACCCATCTTTGGTTTATCTAGACTTACAATTTCTGTATGGCCTTTACCATCGTCAATTTTGATTTTGCTTGACCCACTCACATTGATCAAAACAAATTCAGATTCACGATTTGCATGTTGGCCACGAACCATCGTATTATCTGTACCATACATATAAAAAACTCGATTAATTTGAAATGGTATATCTTGTTCACCTTCTATCGCGACTAGATTTCCTCTTTCATCGCCAAGTTCATTAAAAGTTAATACTCTATAGAATTCCATAATTAACCCTCAAATGAATTTAAGCAATCAATAACATATTTTTGTTCTTCTTCTGTATAGCCATTATACATAGGAATAGAAAGAACCGTATTTGCGTATTCTTCTGTGATAGGATAGTCTCCTTCATGATGTCCTAAATAAGCATAAGCTTTAGATAAATGTGGTGGAATAGGATAGTGAATCATTGTACCAATTCCTTTAGATTTTAAATATGCTTGTAATTCATCTCTTTTTGGAGAATAGATTTCATATTGATGCCATGTATTATTTGAACCAGGTCTAGTTTTTAATACACGAATTAAAGGATTATGAATTCCCTTATCATATCTATCCGCAATAGCACATCTTTCTTCGTTTAATTCATCAAGATATGTTAATTTCACTCTTAGCATTCCAGCTTGAAGTTCATCTAATCTACTATTTGCGCCAACAACTTCATTTTGATAATGGATCTTACTACCATAGTTTCTAAACATTCTAACAAAGTCAGCTATCTCAGGATCATTTGTAGAAAGTAGTCCTGCATCACCAAATGCGCCTAATCCTTTTGTAGGATAGAAACTGAAGCAGCCAATATCTCCAATTGTTCCACAAGTTTGACCATTCCATTTTGTACCATGACTTTGTGCACAATCTTCGACAACCTTTAAGTTATATTTTTTTGCTAGATCCATAATGGTTGTCATATCACAACTTTGTCCATATAAATGAACTGCTAAGATTGCCTTAGTTCTTGGTGTTATCTTTTCTTCAATCTTAGTCGCATCAATATTTGCATATTCATCTGGTTCAACAAATATTGGTGTAGCACCATTCATCGTAATACCCATAACACAAGCAATATAAGCATTAGCACTAACGATAACTTCATCGCCTTCTTTAATCCCTAACGCTCTAAACGCAATCCATAAAGAATCTAAGCCACTAGCTAAACCAACACAATATTTCGCCCCAATATAGTTTGCAAATTCTTGTTCAAAAGAAGATACTTCTTTACCTAGAATATACCAACCACTTCTTAACACTTCTAATGCTTTAGCTTCATATTCACTCGCATGTAATTCATATTGTCTTAAAAGATTATTTGCTTGTATTTCCATATTCTTTCCTTTCATAGACCTTCTCAATGACATATAAAGGTCTCTTTCTAGATTCATCTAGATTTCGCCACATATATTCACCAAGCATTCCGAGCATTACCATTTGAAAACCTGATAATAGTAACATTACAACCATAAGTGATGTCCACCCTGGTAATACATCGTTATTGCATTTATCAATCAGAAAATATATTGCAAATATTACACCAGCTAAGCTAATAAAGAATCCACTAGAAGTAATAAAACGAATTGGTTTATTCGAGAACACCACAAACGTATCAATAAATAAATTAATTCGTTTTGCATAAGTCCACATAGACTTACCTTTTTCTCTTTCTCTACGTGTATATTCTATTTCTGTAGGAACATAGCCTAACCAAATTAACTGTAAATAGATGCTAGAATTCTTTTCTTGCATAGCTACAAGCTGTTTTACGACACTTTGATCAATCAAAAAGAAATCAAATCCGCGTTTTGGATAGTTAGGCTCTACCCACTTGCGTACTAATTTATAGTAAGTATCCGCAAAGAAGTTCTTTAATTTAGATTCTTCTCTACCTTTACGTACAGCTAAGTTAACAAGATTACCTTCTTTCCAAGATTCAATCATTCTTGGAATTAAATATGGTGGATCTTGTAAATCGGCACTAATGACCGCAACAGCTTCACCAGTAGAAACGCTCATTCCAGCCACAATCGCTCTAAATTCCCCAAAATTACGAGATAACTTAACGACTTTAACTCTCTCATCTTTTTGTTCTATCTTAAGCGCTTGTTCTAACGTATCATCTTTAGAGCCATCATCTACTAATATCCATTCAAACTCAATATCTTTGCATACATCAAAAACATCTCTTTGAATGACTTCATATGTCTCTGGAATATTCATTCCATTATAGTAACAAGGTGTAACAACTGAAATTTTCATTTATCATCCTTCCGTTTTAGATTGTACCACATTAACATCTTTTTCTTTTAGAATATAGCCATAATCCGATGAACTTAAGATAAAATTAGGAAATTCCTTTTCTAGTTCCTCTAATTCATATTCATCTTTTAAGGCATAAATATATTCTGGTTGTTTATCTTTATGAATTTCGTAATATTCTTTTAATCTACTTACTTTAAATTCTTTATTTGTTGTCATCCAGGCACTATACGTACAATATTCACTATCATTTGCTAGATATACCCAAGGTTCTTGTGATAAAACAAGTAACTTAGCTTGATCTGGTATATGTTCTTTAATATCTTCTAGGATTTCATTATATTGCGTAAAGTTCGCTTCTTTTACATATAGTCCTTTGGCGACAGATTCTGTAATCATATATGTATTATCAATGATATCGGTATCACAATAATAATAGTTATTTCTTATGTATACTTCTGTCATCAATTGTGTATATACAAGTAAAATACATAATATATTCTTAAAATTTATTTTTTCATTCTTTGTTAAATAGTCTTCAATCAAAAAGAATGAACTAAATCCTGCAAGTGTTAATCCAAACGCAATCGCATATTGTTTCAAATCACTTGTCGCATATACTACAAACGAAAATACCCATCCTGCTAAATACATGATTGAAAAGGACTTATTTCTTTCTTGATCTAAAATAAATGCATGTAAACCAAGTAACGCTACTTGTACCATCAAATAATTAAATTGATAAATAAATATCCAAATCATTCTTGGCATAAGTAAAACAAACGCAAGTAAATGTAATTCAAACCATCTGAATTGATGTTTCTTATCGATGAAAGACATAAGTAAGAACACAACAAAGATAAAACCAAATGTTCTAAATTTCTTCACCCATGTATAAACATAACCATATATCAGTTCAAAGAATGATCTAGAAGGATATTCTGCATCTGTAAAAATATATTTTAATGTTTCTAACATTTTAGAAATACTACCACCAGTACCATACAAGAAAATCATAAATACAAGTACACATGTAAGTACACCAAATAATACGTATTCTGTTATTTGCTTTGTCCTTAAGGAACAGTTCTTTTTCAAGATAAATGTATATATACCAAAAGCGATATAGTATAAAACAAATAGTATTGCTAAGTATGGAGACGCAAGTGTTGCGATAGAAAAGAATATTCCTGCTATAAAGTAATCGATTTTGTTTTTACCTGTAATCACAAAGGTAAAAAACAAAACTAATCCTGTTAATGAATAAAAATTATAGGATAGTGTCATAATATCCATCGATGAAAATAACATTAGATACATACATGCACTACATGTAATCCATCTTTTTTGTGTATATTTAGATAATCGATAATACGTCAAAATCGTCGCAAGCGTATTTAAAATAACATATATATAGCGAAAAAATAAAATCATTCCATCGTTATTTGTATGCGTCGACGTAAATAAAACCATCCATGGATAATTGAGGAAACCCGTTAATTGTGTTGGTTGCCACTCGTGATACATAAATGCGTCGCCTTGTACTAAGCGATGAGAAAGCGTCAAAATAAATGGTTCATCATTATAGATATATCCATATTTTGCTCGATGAAATAAAAAGATTGTTGCGAAAACAAACAACATATATATCAATATTTTTTCTATTTTTTTCTTGTCTAATACCATAATTTCTTTCTTCAACATATATAATATTAAAAGAATAAAGCTTTTTATTCTTAATAAAACACATGAATTATATCATGTAATAAATATTTAATTGAAAGGAAAAAGAAATGTACGCTCCATTAGTTGTATTTACATATAATCGTCCTAAGCATACCGAACAAGTATTACTTAGTCTAAATGATAGTCCCCTAGCGAAAGATACAGATATTTATATCTTTTGTGATTATCCAAAAGGAGAATTAAAACAAAATAACATAGATGTAAGAAATTACTTACAAAAATTCAAAACCATTTCTAAGTTTAAAACAACCACATTATATATTTCTGATACACACAAAGGTTTAGCTGAATCTGTTATTACTGGTGTATCTAAAATCATTAATGAATATGGATCCGTCATTGTAAATGAAGATGATTTAGTATGTAATACGAATTATCTTCAATACATGAATGATTGCTTAGAATACTATAAAGACGTAAAAGATGTATGGTCTATATCTGGTTGGTCTACCGATTTACCTAGTGTAAATACAAATAATGTCTATCCTACATATAGAGGTAGTAGTTGGGGATGGGCTACTTGGAGTGATCGATGGAATACTGTAGATTGGGATATTCAAAGCTATATTAAGATGAAACATTCTTTAGTAAATCGCTATAAGATAAAAAAAGCAGGTCCTGACTTAATCCTAATGCTTGATTATCAAATTAAAGGAAAGATTGATTCTTGGGCTGTAAGATGGGTATGTACCCAAGCGATACAAGGTAATAAAAAAACCATCTATCCTGCTAAATCTCTTGTTTATAACATTGGACTAGATGGTAGTGGTACACATAGTGGTAATGATGGTAACGAAATCGTACAAGATATTACTGTTCCTATTACTTATACCCTATGTACACCTACAGTAAATAAAAACATTCTCAAGGAATTTAATCATCACTATGCTTTGACACCATTCCCATTGAATGTAATTCTACGTGTTTATAGACACTTTAAGAGAAAATTATCCTCTTAATTCTTTTAAATATTGTTTAATTGAACTAAGTTTAACAACATCTTTCATCAAGAATGCGTCTACTATTAACATACTGTTTGGACGCAATTCTTTTATAAAGAACGCTGCGATAAAGTTAACAATAACCTGTGTAATTAATGTTGCGATAGAAGCACCTGTTGCCCCAAGACTTGGTATTAACATCCAGTTCATGATGATGTTCGCAATAGCACCAATACCTGTTAGATACTTAACATATCTTTGTAGTCCTTCTGATACAATCCAAGCACCACGTGCTACGCCAAGATACGAGAATAGCACTGACCAACTTAAGATTCGTAAAGACATAATGGATCTTTCATATGCATTGCCATATAGTGTATGAATAATAAATGGCGCAAGTATTGTAATCATGAAGGCAATAATTCCTGCTGTCCACATTACTGCCGAATAACATTGCCTAATTCTACGCTTATATAGTTCTTCATCTTTCTTTTTCGCTTCAATAATAATTGGATTAGCTGAAGTAATCACTGCAGTTAAAAATATTGGCCACATATTACATAAGTTATTCGCAATAGAGTAATAACCAGTTTCTGCTTCATTTAGCATTTGTTTTAACATAATCTTATCTGTTTGATTAAAGACCACAACCATAAGATTTGATAATACAAATTGATAACTATTTTTAAGTAAATCTTTAGCCATCTCTTTTGAAAATGTTAACTTAGGACCATTTTCTTTTTTATATAAGAACAAAATAATGATTACGGTTAATAATGTTTGTAAAGATCCGATGAACGCAAAGTAACGTACATCTTTTTGTTGAACTAAGATATATATCTTATATAGCGTCATTAAGAAATAACTAATTGTCGAAACAATCGATGTCGTCTTAGAACGTAGTTGTATCTGATACCAATATTCTACTAAGCTAAATGCTGCGAATACTTGATTGATACTTTGTAAAAAAGCTAATGCTTGTATTGTTGGATCATTACCATCTGTAATCATTAATAATGCATATAAAGCAACAATCGATAACAAACTAGAAATAACTCTTAATACAATACCAGAACCAATGACTTCACCTTGCTCGTCCTTATGATCAATCATTTCCTTCATGATGTAATCATCAATACCTAAACCAACAATAACCGAAAAGAACGATACATAACTAGCCGTATAGTTAATTAATCCATAGTTTGAAGGTCCTAAGTATCTAGCACTATAAATGCTTACAAAAAAACCAATCACAATTTGGGCAAACTTGCCTATTAATATCCAAGATGCGTTTTTTAAAAATTTCTTCATATAAAAACATTCTAATCATCAATTTCTAAATTACAAACATTTTTCCTTGCGTATTTTAGTAATCTATAATTTAAAGCTCTCCATATTCTTTTTATCGTCATTTTTTCTTTTTTAATCGATTTATTCGTTGTAGGTTGTTCGTTAGTATCATTTTTTGTGATTAACAATGGGAAAAAGCCACATAACTCTTGTACTTTGTCTTTCATCTTATCTGCTTTTTTCAAATAGTCTAAATACAACATTCTTATTAATTTAGGATCTGCGTTCCAATGTAATTTAGGACAGATAATATATACATGGTTTCTATCTTGATAATCGATTTGAGAAAAATGATAGAAAATAAGTTCATATTGTTTATGCTCATAACGATCATATACAACATCATTTCTTCCACTAACATATTTATAGCGATAAATATTCCAAGACGCAATTCCTGCTCCTCTATTCTTAGAAACATTCACAAAGTTATATTTTCCCCAATCACTCGTAAACATTTGATCGCCTACTGTTTCATTAGAGCATTCTTTTATACAACTGTTTTCCCAATCTTTAAGTAGTTTCAAACTATTCTCTTCATTTGAAAACGTATTAAATTGGACACAATTTTTTCCATATAGCCTTGCTTGTAAGTTTCCTTCTTCAGTATCAGGAAATTGATGAGGTACAACTTGAACAGTACAATGACTCTCCTTCATTTCTGTGACTAATACTTGAGGATTAGAATAGAAATATAAATCTGCGTCCACATATGTACAAATTGGTTCACGACAAGCTTCTAAAACATAGCGAATAATTCTAGCGGTACAAGTCCAACAAAATTCTCCTCTACCTCTAGTTTTTTTGAGTTCTAGTAATTCATCATCCGCAAATTCCGCAAAAGAAATAGGATGAATATGTGTATCGTTATATTTGTTTAAACAATCTAGTACCGTATCATCCATACACAAAACATATATTTTTGCGTTTTCATCTACCGAAATTAAAGACTCCATCATTAAAAGTCCTTTATCTGAATAATTTTTATCAAATAATGTACAGTATATATTTTCCATAACACTCATCCTTTACATACTTGGCAATAATGCATATAGCTTTAATTTTATCAAAATATAAAAAGGAATAAACTTAGACGCTAATAATTTCCTATTTTTGTTACATTCTTCATGTAATTCTTCATAACACTTTTTCACTAAATTAGTATCTAACTTCTTGATTTTTAGTGTGAAATACAACAGCGTTCCAAAATACTTATTAAATGCTAGTTTTGCAAATTCTGTATCTTTGTAATACGCATATATTTCTCTAGTCGCAATTACTTTATCATAATGTTTTGTACTATATGTACTTTCTCTTGTGATTGAATTTGGTCTTTTTACCACATTGTACCCATCAAAATCCACAAATACATATCCCTTTGTACTTTCTAATAAATGATATTGAATAAATGTATCTTCGTGTATTCTTCCTTCTTTAAACTGAATATGATCAAATAAAGAACGATGGAACATTTTTGCCCATACTCTTTCTTTACATACTTTTTCATCTAACATATACGCATGAATCATATCTTTATAGTCAATGACTTCTGCTTGATATTCTTGATTTTCTTTAAATTCACCTTCATTACTACAAGAATTACAACATGCGGTTTGTACGTTAAATTCTTTTATTGCTTTAAGCATATATTCTAAAAAATGAGGAGATAACATATCATCTGAATCTAAAAAACAGATGTATTCACCATGCGCTTCGCGTAATCCTTTATTTCTTGCATTAGACAAGCCACCATTAACTTGAGAATAATAATGAAACTTTGGTTTATCTTGAATATATTCTTGTATACGAATAGGGCTTAAATCTGTACTACCATCATTAATTACTATCACTTCATAATTAGAATAGGTTTGTTTAAAAACACTTTCTAAGGCAGTCACAATATAGTCTTGCGTATTATATACAGGAATAATAATACTAATTAATTCACTCATTTCTTTTCCTCAATTCTTTTATTTAAAGGATCCTATAATTTCCTTAATCAAGCTTTTCGCTTCAACATTTCTTAAAAATAATGCGTTTAATACATCTACAGAATATTGTCTTGTTTCTTTACGTAATGCAGGTAGTACTACTGTTACGATTAATTGGGTACCAATTGTCGCAATTGCCGCGCCATATATTCCCATAATAGGAATAAGTATTGCGTTTACAATTACATTCGCAATTGTTCCAACAAAAGATAATACCGCTACATATTTTGATTCATTTTCTCCAATAAACCACATATCTCTAATACGTGTTAAATTTTCAAATAATGTAGACCAAACAAGTACTTTTAATACACCACTCGATGGGGCGAAACTTTCTCCATACAAAATACCAATCACAACATCCGCAAATATTGTAATAAATACAGAATAAAGAATCGCAAGCCAAATAATTGTCGAAAGTGTTTGTGTAACACGAGTGTTATAAGACTTATTATCTTCTTTTTTTAATTCCATAAGTATTGGTCTAGCAGATTGTGATATAGATTGAGGAATAAACGCAATTAAATTACAGATGGTATAGGCAACACTATAATATCCAACATAATCTGTTCCATTCATCATATGCTTAATCATAATAATGTCTACTTGTGAATATAAAGAAATCATGACACCAGAAATCATATAAGGTACACAATCTCTTAATAATTCTTTCGTCATTTCTTTAGAGATGAATTTCTTTGTTTTACAATCCTTCAAGAATACCGGAACATCTACAATAACATTGAGTAAAACTAATACGGTTGTATATGACGCAAACCAAAATACATTCTTTTCTGTTGCAAGCATCCATATTCTAAATGCATTTCCTATAACAAACGCAACCATATCAATGATTACCATCTTTTTAGATAAGAGTTTATATTGATACCAATATCCTACAGTCGTAAATGCATTTAGTAATAATTTAAAGCCTAATATAAGGGCAATAATTTGTAAGCTAGCATCGTTACCATCCGCAACATAAATGACTACCGACAAGGCCAAGATAGAGATGATTGCGGCTATACCACGAATAAAAGTCGCGGTAACAATTACTTCGCCATCTCTCTCTTTATAATTTACAAGTTTACTGATGACAACTGTATCCATTCCCATCGTACATAAAGAACTAAAAAAAGATACATATGTACTAACATATGTGATAGATCCGTAATTTGATGGTCCTAAATATCGAGTCGATAATAATCCAACAAAAAAACTGATTACCATCTGGAATATTTGATTTAGTAATAACCAACTCGTATTACCTAGTAGTCTTCTCATTTATGTCCTTCCTGTTTTATTTCTTCAAGTGCTTTTACAATATCCTTCGCAGAATTTTCTATTGTATAAGCTTGTATCTTTTCTAATGCCTTCTTAGACTCTTCTTCTCTAAGTTTATAATCTGCATAGATTTCTTTCATTGCCTTAGAGAATCCATGTATATCTTCATTTTTTACTAACATTCCAACATCTTCATATTGTTTAAAATGTTCTGCCGCAACGCAATTATCACTAGAAATTAATGGTAATCCAAACGATAGCGCTTCATTTACGACGAGTCCCCAAATATCTTCTCTAGTTGTAAATACAAATGCGTCACTCGCTGCGTAATACTTATTTAATTCTTCCTTCGGTATAGCCCCAACAAACTTAGCGTTAGTTAAATGAAGTTCTTCTTTTAGTTTCACTAATTCTTCATATGGTTTACCACCAATCATAAGTAGTTGTGTAGAGTCGTTTAATTCAGATTCTGCATATGCTTTTAATAAAATGTCATAGCCTTTTCGTGGAATCGTTTGTCCAACACTAATAAAAGTAAACTCGTTAATTCCTAGCTCTTTTCGATACTTTTTTCTATTTTCATAGAATTGTTTATTTCTTAGAATATCCTCATCTTTTAAGCTAGACATATGATAATAATATGTTTTCTTAGGTTTCTTTAAATAATAGTTAAAATAGTCATCTACTACTTTACTAGAGCTAATAATATAGTCATGTCTTTTCATAAAGTAAGAAATCATATTTTCTACTAAAAAGAATCTTTTTGTGGCAATTCCTCCATCCGCATATAACACTGTAGGAATACCATGTTTTCTTGCGACACTTGTACAATAAAAACCAACATCTGACGCATAATAAGAATCCACAAAGATATCTGCTTGTTTTATATACTCATTAGCTTCAAAATCATTTTTCAAAGAAACTAATTTAAAGTTTCCTTTTAAGTCACCATAAAATCCTTGCGCTCTTTTTTTATTTTTATGTTCAATAAATAAAACAGTTAGATTTACTTTCTTTCCTATTTCATCTAGTAAATCCATCTTATATTTTGCGGATGACCTAGTTAACCAAACAATATTCATATTAGACGTCTTCCTTTATATAGCATTTATTACTATGATGTGTCACTTTCTGATCTTCTGGTAAATCTTTTGTATAATCTCCATATCTTGTTCTTAAGATACGATCATAACCATTAGGTATGTAATATTCTTTATCTTCAAATTGATGCAGAATCGGTGTTTCAAAGTCTTCTATCTCATAAGAAACTACCGCATTTTCATACCCATTAAAATATACTTCTTCACCCTTACATCTTTCTACTGATTTTCTTAATCTTTTTGCATTCCCATTAAAAGAATGTAAGAACATTGAACAATGTAATGAATTCTTCACAACATTTTTTAATCTTGGTTCTCCTTGTATACTCTTTAATGCTTTACAACGATAGACATATCTATGGTAATGAATTCTATTTTTATATCTTCTAATCTTTTTCTTATCTGCTTTATATAAAACAAAGACATCAATGTTTATTCCTAATGGATAATTCTTAAAAGAATGTGCATTTTCTACAACCAAAGTATCTGTTCTCATTAGTTTACAGTAAGACAATGGATAATTTTTTTCTCTGTAACAATCACAGAAATGGTATTGATTATTTTTCGCATTAATGATTTCGCCTAATCGTTTTACATCTTCTGCTTTAATCCATACATCAATATCATCATCCCAAGGAATATACCCGTTATATTTAATCGCACCTAATAAAGTTCCACTAGAAAGATAGTAATCAATATGATTGTCTACACATATATGATGAAAATAATCTAGTACATCTAGCTGTATCTCTTTTATTTCATTTATATTTAGCTCTCTCATATTAATCTTCTCCATAAAAATATAGTTCGCATTTTTCTTCATCAAATAAACTTACATAAGGATAAGTCTCTAGTGTTACATCTTCCTTTTTTCTTATCGATTCTTTCAAATCAGAATATAAAAGATAGCCATTTAATACAAATACAAATAAGAAAGCTAAACTATATTTTTTCTTAGAAGGAATACTCTCTAAAATATTAGGAATCGTGATCAGTAATATCGTTTGTATATAATCACATACTCTAGACACAACAGGATAGCGAACCAATAAAATATAGATTAATAATGAAATAAACATCAATTGTATTTGTGTATATGTATTTTCATTTTTCTCCGTTCCAATCCAATATAAAATGATACTCATGATAGTCATCACAAATTGTAAAGCAACACCCATAAAGCTAAAGGATTGTCCATAGAAATAATACAACAAATGATTCCACGAATAATCAGCCCCAAAAGTCCAAACTAGTTTTGTTAAAACATAACTAATCAAGAAACTACTGAGTGCTGTAATCGCAACAATAATGATACCTTTTCTTAATTTATTTTCTTTTATTTTATTTAAGAAATGCAAAATAATCGGCAAAGCAAAGCCAACAAGTGCTACATCATGGAATAAAAACGACACAATTATGCCAATATAATATTTTTTGTATTGTTTCTGTTCGTAAAATTCAAAATAAGAATACAAAAATATCGCCATAGCCATAGATTGTCTAACACCACTAGAATAATAGACTTCTAGAAATCCAGATCCAATAAATATCGCTAAAGACACCAGTATATTTTTACTATGCTTAAATACAACATAGGTAATCACTAAAGATGTCAAAATGTTACATGTTAATAAAAATAATCTATATGAACCAAATATCTTTTTACATATTAGAGCTAATGTTGTAAAACCTATACTACGGCTTAAATGATAATTCATCGCATCAGTGATTGGATTTTCTACTCGGTCATAGACAATATAATATGTAGGAATATCTTTTCCCATATTTAGTCTCACGGTAAAAAATAACATTGTAACAATAAAAATAATGATAGATGCCATTCTAAATTTCTTTTCATCTACATAATGCTTTATTAATCCTAAAAAGCCTATTACTCCATATATCAATAAAACGTACATATTCCTACTATACCATAACCTTCTTATACAAATCTAAATACTCTTTATACATATTTTCTAACGAATATTTCGATGCATTTTCTATACAATCTTCTTTCTTAAAAGGATTATTCTTAGATAAATCAATAATCTTTTCTTTCATTGAATCTAAATCATTCTTTTCTACTACTATCCCTGTTTCTTTTGTTAGTATTTCTGGTGATCCACCTGTCTTATAAGTTAAAACTGGTAACCCACAAGACATCGCTTCAATATTTACTGTAGGAAATGTATCTTGTCTAGTTAAGTTAACAAAAATATCACTAGCGCTATAGATATCACATAATTCACTCAAGCTACTAGTTCTAGGGATACATATTGCATTTTCAATACTAGTAACACTCGAAGAAGTTGTAGCACCTACGACAACGAGTTGTATAGAACTAGGTAACTCTCTAGCAAGTCTTTCTAAATGGTCTAATCCTTTTGTATTATCCCAAACACTTGCCACAGCTAGTACGATAAACTTATCCTCTAAGTGATACTTTTCTCTAAAAGTAGAGCTAGGATTATACGAAAACGCTTTTAAATCTATCCCGTTATGAATGACTTCTACATGACAATTTTTTAAATAAGACTCTTTTACTAGACTAGCTAACCAATTCGATGGTGTAACAATCGTTAAGTTATCTTCTATTGAAGTAAATACTTCTTTTTTTCTTTCATAATTTTTAGATACATTATGTTTATTCCAACTAAATGGATATTCACTCGTTATAGGACAGTCATAACATTTCTCTTTCCATTTATTACAACCTATCCCATCAAAGTGAGCACAATGCCCAGTAAAGCTCCAACAATCATGTAATGTCCATATCACTTTCTTATTCTTCTTTTTTAGATAATCAAATAGAATTCCTACATGAATGTAATATCCATGTAAGTTATGTAAATGAACAATATCTGGATCAAATGCATCTAAATCTTTTAGCATTCTTTTTGTTTCTATCGCATTATGAAAACCATGGCTATCAAAAAGATATGTTCCTATAGCGTGTTCTGCGTTTCCTAAACTACCAGTAAAACGCATAGAACAAGCATTAGAACTGTCTTTTTTTCTTCCATAGTAAACTTTACCCTCTACTTCATCCATCATCGATAAAGTAGAAACAAGTCTTCCAGTACTACCAAATCCTGCAACAGAATTAATAAACGCTACTTTCACTTACTAAACCTCTTCGTAATATGTATCTGGATGATTAGGATCAAAGGCTTCATTTGCCCACATAATCGTAACCATATCCTCACTTCCTGTATTTTCTATGTTATGTGTATAACCTACAGGAATATCTACTACTTCTAATTTTTTATCACTCACATGATATTCAATCACTTCACTTGTATTCACTTTTCTAAAGCGAATTACTCCTTCTCCTTTTACGACTAAGAACTTCTCATTCTTTGTATGATGATAATGATTTCCCTTAACAATACCAGGATGAGAAATATTAATACTAACTTGTCCTTTAGTATCTGTTCTTAAAAACTCAGTAAATGATCCTCTAGCATCTTCATGACGATTTAAATCATAAGAAAATTCATTTTCTGGTAAATAACTTAAATATGTACTATATAGCTTCTTTTCAAAACCACTCATACTAGGTACTTCTAAGTTATTTCTACTTTCTTTAAATCCTTTTAAATAACTAGCTAAGTCGCCAATTGTTACGTCATAGTATGTACTTACTTTCAAATAATCATTTGTACTATCTTTACCAATGCAAGAAATAAACTCTTCACAAATATCATCAATATAGACAAAACGAATTAAAGCATTAGGATCATTAATTTGTATATCTAAGTTATGTGCTACGTTATAGCAGAATGTTGCGACTACACTATTGTAATTAGGCTTACACCACTTACCAAACGCATTATCTAGTCTAAATACATAAGTATTCGCACCTGTTTCTTTACCATAGTTAAATACTAAATCTTCCGCTTCTTTCTTACTTTTACCATAAGGATTATCTCGTTCAGCTTGAATACTAGAACTAATTAATAGTGGTACTTTTCTACCATCTTTTTTTAGTAATTCAATTAGTTCTTCAGTCAAACTCACATTACCTGTTTTAAATTCATCTTCTGTCTTAGGTCGATTAATCCCAGCTAGATGCATCACAAAATCACATTTGCTTACTAAACTACCCAGAGATTCTTTCGTATCACGATCAAACGTTAATACTTCATAATTTCTTTCTTTTAAAAATAAACATAAGTTCTTTCCAATAAACCCACTAGAACCTGTAACTAATATTTTCATATCTTCCTCTTTTCAATTTTAAGCATTCATACTAATTTCTTTTAAAATATTTCTAGTCTTCAAATTAGGTGCTATCAATGAATAATAGTTTCTATAGACTTCATTTTGTTTCGTTAAATATCCTGTCAAAAAGAGAGTACTCCAAAAATTATCTATATTTGTGCATGTTTCTTCCCATGTAATATCGTTAGAGATATTTTTTAGTACTGATTTCCCTTCTGCTAGTTTTTCTAATTCATATTTAGTCACTTGATTTGTTTTTCCTAGTCCATCAATAAAATGTAATATCACTTCATTTCCACTCGTATTTGAAGAGTAGTTTTTAGGTTCAGTGCTAGAGTTAACATTATATGTTTTCACGTAATTCAAAACATCCCACGAGCAATATACACTAACATTTCCAAAGCGATATCCATCATACCAATCTTTGATTACAGGATAATTATCATTTTGGTCATAATACTCTAATAAATCTTTTACTTCATCATCTGTAAATCCAAAGTATTCATCAAATTCTACATCAGTAATAGAATACACGCTAAAATTATTTAATCCTGTGAATATACTTTCTTTCGCTATTCTTAAGCATCCTGTTAAACAAGAGAAAAATACATCTTCATTTGTCTTCAATAGATTTCCAAATATACTTCTAATTAAATCAATCATTTGATCGTAATAACCATATTCATTTGCTTTAGCTAGTGGCACATCATACTCATCAATTAATACAATTACTTTTTGGTCATAGTGTTTGTGAAGTAGTCTTGTTAAATCTTTTAATCCGATTCTAAGCTTTTGCTCGCTCATTTCATCTTGGATGATTTTTTTATAATCGTTCTTATCTATTTCTGTTAATTTTTCACTATCTAATAAGAACTGAAATTTTTTTGCTTCTTCACTAATCATAGATACCGTCATATTTCTGGCTGTTTCATAATCCCTAGCATCTATTCTTTTTAGACTAATTGAGATTACAGGATACTTTCCCATATATTCATCGCATAACTTTTTATTTTGACTAATATATAGCTCATCAAATAAATTTTTATCTGTATCTATACTAAAGAAAGCTTTAAGCATACTCATATTTAAAGATTTACCAAATCGACGTGGACGAGTAAATAAGTTAGCACTACCCCAATTAATTAATAATTGTTCGATTAGTTTTGTCTTATCTACATAATAAAAGTTGCCTTTTCTTATCTCACTAAAATCTTCTATTCCTACTGGTAATCTTTTCTTTTCATCCATATGCCTTCTCCAACAAAGTAGTCGTCTTATTCGTATATAATTCTATCATGTTATAAAACAAAGATGATATACTTTGAGGTGTATGAAAATGATGGAGTAATTCAATGAAAATATTATATGTGTCTGCCTATCCAACAAATCATTTTGATGAATTGGAGAAAAAGAAAGTCAAAAATTTAATTTATGCCAGCCAAAAATTTAATTCAACTTTTATTGAAGGATTCAAAAATATTGGTTGTGATATAGAAGTGTTATGTCCTAGAGATATTCTTATTGAAGAAGTAGAAAAGAAAACAAAATTATCTTGGACTACACTTACAGAAAATGGAATTGATTATTTGTTTCCACCAACCAGTTCAAATAAATATATTAGAAAATTAATTCGTCCTTTAGCAATTTCTAACTATGTAAAATCTTTTTTTAGAAAGAACCAAGATGGTATTGTTTTAATGGATAACTTAAGTCCTTGTACTTGGGAAGTATTTAATGCTTCAAAAAGAGTATGCAGTATTGTTACAGATTTGACGAATGATCCTGAAGAACACAAAAAACACGCAAAAATGTATGAAATGATTTCTAGTTCAGATTACTTAGTCCTATTAACAAATCAAATGAAAGATGTCATTGATTTATCA